>JAJZSC010000303.1 GCA_021849995.1 Bacillota bacterium
AATTGCTTGAGTACAACTGTATGAAACTTCTTTAACAAGAACCCGAGAAGCTGCCGAAGGATTTTGGTTTACATAAGGGAACGGCTTTAAGCGAGCAGGAAACCAAACTTCGCGAAAGTACGTAGTGGAAACGGGTTGGAAACAGGACGTTTCCAACTGGCCATTGAGGCAAGGATGCCGATTTGGCCAGGCACCCGTTGGAGCGAAGCTGCTTGAGCGATTAGTTTGGTCCGCGCAGCTTATAGAGTGACCGATGTAAAACAAAATCCTGGAGACATCCACTCATTTTTCATTCTCTGCTGGTGCTGCATAGCAACATGGGGGTCTACCCTGAAAAAACAGCCGATCGACCTAGAAGAGTTGAAATTTTCATTCTTTAATGGTGCTGCGGAGCGGCATGAATGTCTACCCTGAATATAAGGAGATGGAAAAACTTGTTGAAAAAGTTATGGGATATATTTATAGCTTTTACCAGAGCCAGCAACCTGGGCTTCGGTGGTGGGCCTGCTGTGGTGCCACTCATTCAGGCTGAAGCTGTTGACCGTTATAAGTGGATGAGTAATGAAGAATATGCTGATGCTTTAGCAATTAGTAACGCCCTTCCTGGACCTATAGCCACGAAAATGGCTGCTTATGTGGGATATCGAGTAACAGGTTGGATTGGCGCAGTTGTTGCTTTAATTGGAACAGTAGGTCCTACATTATTCGTAGTTATTTTACTTGGCAGCCTCATTATGACCTATGCCAATTCTCCAGAACTTAAAGCGATGCTGCTTGCAGTTCGCCCGGTTGTCGTAGTATTAATCGCCCAAACAGCTTACGATATGGGCAAGAAATCGTTCCCTACATTAAGTACCTGGGGAATTGGCGTTGCAACAGTAGCTATCTTAGCTTTAACTACTATCCATCCGGCATTTATAATTGTTGCTTCAATGACACTTGGTTATCTTGTTTGGGGGCGAAGTAAAAAGGTTAGCAGTTGAGCAATAATTCTAAGGAAAATTTAAAATTTATTATACTTTTCTGTTATTAACTTAACAGTTGCATGCTATAATTAAAGTAAGTTCCGCTAAGGAGGTAGGAGCATGCAACTTGATCAAACCCTCCTCTGTTTTCCTATAAAGAAAGAAATTAAAAAACGGTTAGAAAAGGTATGTTCCTATGATGGCTTGAGTTTAGATCAGTGGTTAATGGCTGCTCTAATGGAGGCAGAACAACGAATTCTCATTAAGGAACATGGGCTTGACAACTTGGTATGGAATGAAAGCAAAAAAATATTTGAGCCAAAGGATGCTGAATAATGGCATCCTTATTCTTTTAAACATCTTCTCATGGAGGTATCTTTTTCTGTACATACTAATAGTGAAGGTGGTGTTAGTTCAATTGCTTTGGCTAGGACTCATCGTAGGGCCTATTATTGGCGTTATCGCAGCGGGTATAGTGATTTTCTTAGAAAACCGAAATGTTGAAAAAGCTATCTCCTGGTTAAGTGTCATGGCCATGTTTCCAGTAGTAGGATTTATTATATACCTTCTGTTTGGTTACAACCTTCGCCGCAAACAGCTTTTCAGGGATAAACATTTAGAAAACTCTAATTTAAGACATATAGCAAGAGAACAAAAGGATAAGTTAGATCAACTTGAATTCCTGTCACGAGACCCGGATCATGGAAACCTTGTTAAGCTATTGTTAAACAGTGGATTAGCGCCACTAACCTTAAATAATAAGGTTAGTGTACTAACCAACGGAGAGGAAAAGTTCAATTCACTAATTAAAGCATTAGAAAATGCCAACCATCATATTCACATGGAATATTATATTTTTAAAGATGACGAAATTGGCCAGGATATCCAAAAACTGCTAATCCGCAGGGCAAAAGAAGGACTTGAAGTCAGGCTAATTGTTGACGGGTGGGGCAGCAGTAAGCTATCCCGTTCTGTCATAAGCCGAATGAAGGACTCCGGAGTTAAAGTCGAAGTTTTCCTGCCTGTTAAGTTTCCCTACCTGTCAAGTAAGCTTAACTACAGAAACCATCGAAAAATCGTTGTGATAGATGGAGAAACTGGCTTCACTGGCGGACTAAATATTGGGGATGAATACCTTTCACGCGATAAAGCCAAGGGCTACTGGCGTGATACTCACTTACATATCGAAGGGGATGCTGTCCATTCTTTACAAGCTGCCTTTCTTAACGATTGGCATTTTATTACTAGACAAGTGATTGACGGTCCTGACTACTATCCCGACTTCAAACAAAGTTTCCCAGACACACTGCCAGTTCAAGTCATTGCGAGTGGCCCTGACTCTGGCAGTGAGCCTATGAAACAAGCATTTTTTAGCCTCCTCACAAGTGCAAATCATCGAATTTATTTAGAAACACCCTACTTTGTACCCGATGATAGTATGATAACAGCGTTAAAAGTAGCTGCAATGAGCGGAATCGATGTAAGGCTTGTTTTGCAAGGTGTTCCAGAATACAAATTGTTACATTGGGCTTCCCGTTCTTACTTTGAAGATCTTATGAATGCCGGAGTGAAGATATATACATATCAAAAAGGAATATTGCACTGCAAGGTCTTAATAATTGACAGTGAAATTGGGTTTGTTGGTTCTGCAAATTTTGACATTCGAAGCTTTATTTTAAATTTCGAAATCAGCGCCTTAATCTTTAGCCAGGAATTTGTTAGCAGGTTAGAAAGAGATTTTTTTGAAGATCAGGCTAATAGTATAGAACTAAATCTTAAAGAGTTCTCAAGCCGACCTTTAATCGAAAGATTCAGAGAGGCTAATGCTAGGCTATTAGAACCTTTGTTATAGATTATTTTATTTTTATCTTTAACCTATGTTTACTAATTACGCCTTCTCTTGCTGGGAGGCTTTTTTCTTTTTGACTAAGATTCATTTAAAAGAACTATACAAATTAACTTAAGGTTTGTTAAATTTAGGTTATCAATATCTAATAATCCGTAACCTGTCAGAAACTGCTTAGTTTGACCGTCTATAATAGTACAAAGCCGGAGAGGAGGTTTTGCCCACCGTGGAAATTGATTCATCTTTCGATCAGATTTATGAGCAGTTATTTCCGGTTGTATACCGCTTTGTCAAAGTGCGAATTCCGAGTAATGATGTAGATGATGTTACAGCCGAAATTATTGCCAAAGTATGGCGGGCTTTACCAAAGTTCGAAGAAAAATCCAACTTGAAAACTTGGGCACTTCGTATTGCCTATAATCAAATTGCTGATTATTATAGGGCACGCAAAAATGTTCCTCAGGTATCTCTAACTGAAGAGTTGAAGAGCATTCAGGTGGAATCAGATCATAGTGAGCAATTAACAACCCTTCTTTCGGTCAATGAAACCCTTTCTAAGCTATCCGAGCCCCAAGTTGCCGTAATTCAACTTAGGCTGATAGAGGGATTCAGTGCAGCAGAAGTAGCCGGAATCATGGGAACATCACAACAAGCTGTAGATAGTCTCCTATACCGGGCCAAGAAGAGTTTTCGCAAGTATTATGTGATACAAGGCACAGGGGGTAGAAGGCTATGATTGATAAAGATATTAAGCTCTGGGAAGAGGATGGTGACCTGGAACGTATGAAGTTGTTCTTCAGCAATGTTGAAGCCAATACCGAGCGAAAAGAGCGAATCAAACAAATTGCCCTTCAAAAACTCGCTGAAGTAGACCAGGTCGCGCCAAATGATAGTCGACCTATGAGTGAAAGAGAAAGTATAGACTTAGAATTAAGGAAAGAATCCTTAAGGTTAAGGATAGGGAGAACACTTAAATCCATCTGGTGGCGTTGGCAATGGAAAATTGCAGTTCCGGTCGTAGGAATAATAATCTTAATTATGATAGGACAGTCGGGAATGGGAAATCCTCTACAGCTGCTTTCTATGGGCAATTCCCAAAGTAAAGCATCGTACGATATGGCCGCCTCCGGTGTTGTGGGAGCAGTCCCTTCGGGTCAAGCCGCCTTAAATTCAGAGATAGCTAATGAAACAGCTAATCGAGAAGTACAATCATTTAGAGCAGAAAAAAAAGCTGAGATGCAAGCTCCGGCTCCTAAAACCAGCGCTTCCTTTGCTGACTCAGCAAATTCTACCAAAGGAGAAGCAGCACGCAATTCTGCTGTTGTTCCACCTCTACCAGAACCTTCTTCACCACCTGCGGACCCAGATCTTCCTAGAAAGATCACCCATTATTACAGCTTTAACCTGCAGGTAGAAAAAGTTGAAAACTCAATTGAAAGATTGAAACAAGAAGTAACCAAGTTGGGTGGATATATTGTTGAATCTCAACAGTATGGGGACACTAAAAATCCCTCAGGAAATATTGTTATTAAAATCCCAGCTGACAAATATGAAGGGGTTAGGGCTATCCTTCCTGAACTTGGCAAGATTTTAACTCAAACTTCGCGGGCAAACGATATTACAAACCAGTATTATGACACTGAAACTAGATTAAGAAATTGGGAAGCCCAGGAAAAACGCTATCTGGAGATCCTTGCCCAAGCTAAAACTGTTGAAGATGTCATGAAAGTGGAGGGAGCTTTAGGGAATATCCGGATGCAGATAGAGCAACTTAAAGGACAGATTAAACTCTGGAACCATGAAATAGCCTATTCAACAATCCAAATTAACCTAACTACAAAACCACTACCGGTTAATATTAATGACCCATGGAGACCGGTTTCCTGGGACACTACTTGGCAGACAACCAAAAATGCCTTCTTGAAAACAATTAGTAGTACCTGGAATGCCCTGAATTATCTTGTCGTGGGAATAGGCTATGCTTTACCTTATTTGATTCTCGTCGGCATAGGCTGGGGAGGATACAGACAGTGGAAAAAACGAAGGAGTTAAGGAGAATATTGAATCCCCCTGCACAATTGCAAGGGGATTCCTTTTTAAGCATATAGACCCGCATGCCGCTATGCAATACCATTGGAGTATGAAAATATTGCTAATTTATAGGGTAGCCCCCCCCATGCCGCTATGCAGCACC
>JAJZSC010000304.1 GCA_021849995.1 Bacillota bacterium
GTTCTGCTAAAGGTCAAAAGGTTGATTTAGAACCGATGTTAAGAGAATACTATGAAATAATGGGTTGGGATGAAGAGGGCCGACCAAGTAAAGAACAGATCGAACAGTTAGGATTAGAAGAGTTTGTGATAGACTAATTTTAAGCATAAAGCTAGGGAGTAAACTTATATTCCCTAGCTCTTTCAGTCAAAAGTGCAATTCTATTTTCTTTGAGAAGTCCCGTTCTTAATAACTTGTGTTTTGGTCTGGTTAATTTTATAATGCCGATAAACTATTGCATATAGCATAAAAACACTAATGATTCCTATCGTATCAAGAGCTCCAACTACCTGATACCAAGTTCTAATCGCAATGACAATTATAAGCAACAACAATAGCCTTTTTAGTACAGTAGGACTTAACTTATTGCTAATAATCGAGCCAAGGTAGGCTCCAGGCAAAGATCCCAATACTAAAAATACGGATTCAACTATAGGTATTTGGCCGGTAAAGAGCTTTCCAGCAAACCCGGTTAGTGAAGACATAAGTACAATCCCTAGTGAACTGCCAATGGCTATTTTCATGGGTATTTGTAAAAGTGTCGTCATTAAAGGAATAAGGATAAACCCGCCCCCAGCACCGACTATCCCTACCAATAACCCTACAACAGCACTGCTGATAATCCCAATTGTCTTATTGAAGACAAGTTGGGTAGAATCCTGAGATTCATCTAGGAAAGAATCTTTTTCTTTTTGTAGAAGCATGGCAATTGCTGCAAATGTAGCCAAACAAGCAAAAATAGCAAGTTGTATAATACCGGAAAGGAATTTCGAAAGCACTGCGCCTATTCCCGAAAAAATCAGGCTTGACGTTCCCAAGTACAAGATCAAGTCGCGCGAGGAGAGTTTATTTTTTCTATGAATTAACAAACCAATGATCGATGAAAACATGACCTGAACCATAACCATACCTGAGACATATTTCATGTCAAAACTTCCGAGATTAAGTATAGGAGGGATGTAGAGTAGCATAGGAATCATAATTATTGCTCCCCCAACACCAAGAAGTCCTGATAATACTCCACCAACTAAACCCATCACAACTAATGTCAGATACATTTTATCACCCATTTTTTAAAATTTTTACTAACGTTAAGTCGTTTTTTATTTTAGACCCCACAGTTACACGGCAAGGTGTTAGTCTCAGCTTACCACAGTGTCTTCAAGTTAAACAAATTTAAAATATATTAAATTTACCCATTTTCTATTAGGAAATTGTTTTATACATTTTCTTCACTATTTTTCTAAATGATTTAGATTTTCTCTCTTTGTGGTAGACTTAGTGTTGTTTTATAAGTTTTATTGTAGAAGTAATAAATATGCGCTTAGAATCATGGTGAAAATGAAAATATAGTGTTTAAGTAAAGGGTGTAATATTATGGACTTCAAAAAACTCCTATCCAAAAGTCGGATCGTACCGGCGATTAAACGTCTGGACGACTTACCCGAAGTATTAAAAATACCCTGGTTTTCCGTAGTAGTTATACTCGGAGGAGATATTAATACCCTTGAGGAAGTTTTAAGTATCAGAAATAAATTTCCTGAAAAGGCCTTCTTAATCCATATTGATCTAGTAGAAGGAATTGGCAAGGATGAGGCAGGAGTCAGGTTTCTCAAAAAGATTGGACTTCAAGGTATTGTTTCTGTCAAGTCTCAATTGCTACAATACGCTAAATCCCATCAGATGCTCACTGTACAAAGACTTTTTATCGTTGATTCTGAGGCGCTTCAAACTGGTCTCAAAGTGATCAAAAAGGTAACCCCAGATGCCATAGAAGTTTTGCCTGCAACTGTACCGAAATTTGTTATAGATGAGTTTCAAAAAGTGACAGATCTTAGTATTATTGGCGGGGGATTATTAAAGACCGAAGAAGATGTCCGGGCTACCCTGGCTAATGGAGCTGCTGCCGTAACGACTAGCCGCAGGATACTTTGGAATTTACGTTTGACGTAATTAAAATTTATGGTAAAATAATATTTGTACATTAAATTGTTAATATTTATTTTATAAATGAGCTTGATATTGTTACGGCTTAGAGAGTAGGAGAAGCCACCGTAGGAAGACGTTAATGCGTTTTCCAGCGGTGGCTTTTTATTTTGCACCTATCAGAAAGTATAACTTTCGGGTGGCATAAGTGCAAGCTAAAATTCTTTACCTTAGCTAGGGAGTGAATGCCATGATAGAGTATTCTGCTCAGGTAGTCATAGTCGGTGGTGGAGCAACGGGAGTTGGAATATTGAGGGATTTAAGCATGAGAGGAATCTCTGCTCTTTTGCTAGAACAGGGAGACCTAGCTCATGGTACTAGCTCAAGGTTTCACGGTCTGCTTCATAGTGGTGCACGTTATGCAGTTAAAGATCCTGTTTCCGCTAAAGAATGTATCGATGAGAATTTAATTCTAAAAAAAATTGCACCTAATTGTGTAGTAGATACAGGAGGGTGGTTTGTCCACACAGAGGGTGATGACCCCCAATATGTAACTGCTTGGATAGAAGGATGTACTAAGGCCGGTATACCAATACGCGAGGTTTCCCTTGACGAAGCAAGACGATTAGAACCTTTGCTTACGCAAAAAGCAAAACGAATATTTGAAGTTCCGGATGCAGCTGTTGATGGATTCAAGCTTGTCTGGGCTAATGCTAAATCTGCCCAGAACTACGGTGGGAAATTTCTGACCTACCACAAGGTTGAAGGGCTTTTAAGGAATGAAGATAAGGTTATTGGTGTCACTGGGAAAAATATAACTACTGGCGAAGATTTCGTAGTTCACAGCGAGTTCGTAGTGAATGCTGCTGGTGCCTGGGCAGGACAAGTCGCCTCCACCATAGGAGTACCTCTTCAAGTACTCTGTGATAAAGGAACACTCCTTGCCTTTAATCAAAGGTTATTTCAACGAGTTATTAACCGCCTACGGCCAGCATCTGATGGAGATATCTTTGTTCCTCATGAAACAATTACTATTTTTGGGACAACATCTAAATTAGTAGATCATCCTACAGAAAACCAATCAGTTGAGAGTGAAATAAATAGGCTTTTGGATGTTGGTACAGAACTTCTTCCCACGATTGAAACACATAGGGTCATCCGAGCCTTTTCTGGTGTCAGACCACTTCACCAGGAAGAAGGAGATAATAGTGAAAATGATGGACGTGAAGTTAGCCGGACTTTTGCCATTATTGATCACGAAGAAGAGAATAATATCCAAGGCTTTGTAAGTATAGTGGGAGGTAAATTTTCAACTTATCGTTTAATGGCTGAAAAAGTTTCTGAGATTGTTGCACGAAAGCTGGGGAATTCCATTCCTTGCCTCACCGCTGAAGAGCGGTTATTGCCTGAAATCTCTGGGAAATTAATAGAACAAGCAAAAGAAATCATGTCATGTGCTGTTGCTGATAAGATGCTTGAAAGACTTGGAGATCAGGCAGAAGAGGTTTTAAGAGAGATTAGTCAAAATCCTCGTAAAGGGCAAATGATTTGTGAATGTGAAATGGTAACCCTGGCAGAAGTAGAAAAGGTAATTGCTGATGATGATACACACAATTTAGCTGACGTCCGCCGTAAAACGAGGCTCGGCATGGGAACATGCCAGGGGGCTTTCTGTACCTATAGAGCCATCTCTCTTCTCATAGATAAAGGGTATAGAAAAGACACTCTGGTAGTTGAATTGAAAAATTTCTTAAACCAACGTTGGAAAGGAATTAGACCTGTACTTTGGGGTCAACAGCTTCGGGAGACAGAACTCACCCGAGCGATATATGCCGGATTGCTGGATCTAAAAGCTGAGGAGGGTTTAACATGTGGGATGGGGTCATCGTCGGCGGAGGTCTCGCGGGACTTATTGCGGGAATTCGCTCGCTAGAGCGAGGGAAGAAAGTAATTATTATTAGCGAAGGAACTGGGAGCCTTACCTATTCTTCCGGGACTTTCGATTTTGGTGATGTTGAAAGCTTAAGCAAAACCGCCAAGCACCCTTATTTCTATCTGAGCACTTCAATAATTAGAGATGCTTTTGATTATACCCTTAAGCTTTTGCCCGACTATTGCGGTATCTGGGGAAACAGGGAATCAATAATTACTCCACTTGGAACGCTTAAATCAACCAGTTTGGCCCCGTGTTCCATGATAGCGGATATTCTTAAGGATACTAAAAGAATAGTTCTTATCCACCCTGTAGGGCTTAAAGACTTTTACCCTGATTTGATTATAAAAAACTTAAAACAAACGCTACTTGATATAAATATCAGCATTAGGTCTATTAGGGTTGAACACTTCGGACAGTGGTATCAAATGGAAAAAAACATCCCTAGTACGGATTATGCTGCTTACTGGAGAACGGATAAGGGGCTTAGAGATTTAGACCGGATTATTCGGAATATTAATGATGAATTAGCCGGATCTCAACAGGTAGTAAAAACTGCAGTTATTTTTCCTGGACTGGTAGTTGATAATAAAATGAGTTCTTTGTTCTCCGGTCTTCCCTTTAAAGTTATTGAAATGGTAAGTTTTCCTCCTTCGCCGAGAGGCCAACATTTATTTAATGAACTAAAACGTATCTTCAAAAATTTAGGAGGAGAAATAGTTGTCGGAGCATCGGTGACAAGGATTGAAGCTGATGGGAATAGATGCAGGAGAGTTATCGTCAATAGTAAAGGACATGAAATATCTCTAACCGGTCTGGTTTTTGTATTGGCAACAGGAGGTATATTTGGCGGAGGAATTAAAGTAACTCCCACTGATGCTAATGAAGAAGCCTTTGATTTGCCTCTATATGTGCCTGATACCTGGACTAAGCCGGAGTTTATCGGAGACCAGCCTTATACAAAGATAGGGGTTGAAGTAAATCATCAACTTCGACCTGTTTATCCATTAACAGAAAAACAAGTATTTGATAATGTCATTGTCATCGGTCGAACCATGGCCCATTGGGATCCCTGGACAGAGAACTGCGGCTTAGTCCAGGTATCAG
>JAJZSC010000305.1 GCA_021849995.1 Bacillota bacterium
ATGGTTTATAGATAGTGAATGTTATAGCTATAAATATCCTGTAGTCTTAATTCCTCAAAGCCTTTAAAATATAGGCAAGTTAACTATCTATAATAAAGGAAGTGTAATAATGCCAAATGTGTTCTCAAAAATACTAAACCTTTTTAAATACACTAGACCAATGAATAATGAGGGCGGGTTCGAATTACTGGAAGACAAATATGAAATTGATAGGACCGAGAAGGTTGATTCCTCTGAATATGAAAAGGACCAAAAGCAAAATGAGCAGAAAGACAAAAATCAAAATAAAGTATCACAAATTATAAAACCAGTTAAAGTTGAACAATGGAATAGGGAGAAGAATAGTAGCCTAAATAAGTCTAGTCACTCTAAAAATATGTCTTCAGCTACCGTTTTCAAAGACATAGCTTCCAATAAAAAATATATTGAAGAAATCTTTAGTATGCCTAGAAATCAGGATGTTATTATCAGGGAATTTAAAATGGCAAGAAAAACAAAAGCTTTTCTGGTCTTTGTTGATGGTATGGTTGATAAAACGTCTGTAAATCAATTTGTACTTCCTCAATTGATGAACCCTGATAATTTTAATGATTTTTCTGGCACTTGCCCAATTGACTATATCATGGATAATGTGTTGTCAATATCGCAGCTTACAAAGGCTACAGACTTTATTAAGATCAAGCCTCAAATCCTTAATGGTCTGTCGGTCTTGTTTATCGATAAATGTTCAGAAGCACTAATGATGGAAACGCGGGGATTTGAAAAAAGAAACATTGACAGGCCTATTACAGAACAGGTAGTAAAGGGATCACAAGAGGGATTTACAGAGAACTTGAGGACGAATATTACCTTGCTCCGAAGAATAATAAAAAATGAAAAGCTTATCACTGAAATTATCCCGGCTGGAAAATTAAATAAAGTCAACAGCGCAATACTATACATTGAAGGGATTACTAACCCGAAAATAGTGGAAGAGGTGCGTCGACGCATTAGCAAAATTGACACTGACTTTATTGCTGGTAATGGTATGCTAGAGCAGTTAATTGAAGATAATTATCTCATGCCATTTCCGCAGGTTGTTTCCACTGAGAGACCGGATAGAGCTGCATCTTTTTTAGTCGAAGGACAGGTAGTGATTATAACAGAAGGCGATCCCTTTGCTATGGCTGCTCCGGTGACTTTTTACAGATTATTTCACTCCTCTGAAGATTCGATGCTGAGATGGCAATATGGTACCTTTTTGAGAATAATCAGATTTATTGGGGTCATGTCAGCCTTGCTGATTCCGGGACTGTATGTTGCCTTAGTGTTGTATCACCATCAAATGATTCCAACCCCTTTCTTGGAGTCAATCATAAAGTCCAGGGAGGCTGTTCCCTTTCCAACAATTGTTGAACTTCTGCTAATGGAAATTGCCTTTGAATTGGTCCGTGAAGGTGGTGTTCGAATACCTGGTGTGATTGGTCAGACATTAGGTATTGTTGGTGCTTTGATTTTAGGGCAGGTAGCAGTACAAGCGGGGCTTGTTAGTCCAATTCTAATTGTAATAATTGCTTTAACAGGCTTGGGTAGTTTCACCATGCCTAATTATTCTATGGCTTTAGCAGTTCGTATAATACGGTTTATCTTTGTTATTGGGGGAGCAATAGCAGGTTTTTATGGAATATCTCTTGCTTTTACTCTAATTGCATCAATGGCATGTTATATGAAATCTTTTGGTGTGCCTTTCTTGGCACCCGTTGCACCTAGCGCAAAGATTAATCCAGATTCAATCATTCGTCAACCCCTATTTAACCAAAGTATGCGCTCAGACCCTTTCAACACACCGAACAGAAAAAGAAATGACAAAAATCAACGAGGTGATGATGAATGATAAAGGATGGTAAGTTTGGAGTCCATGAAACCATAGCTTTATTAACAATAACTATATCAGCAAAGGTGTTTTTTTCCAGTCCTTCTGTAGTCGTAGCTAAAGTAGGAACAGCTGGCTGGTATATGACGCTCATATCTGCATTTGTTGCATTTTTAGCTACCGTTTTATTAATAAGGCTTTTATCGATATATCCTAACAAAACATTAATGGAGATATATGAAATTGTATATGGAAAAGTAGTGGGGAAAATACTCTCGTTGATTTTATTCGCATCAATTCTTATTACTATTGTTGCAAATAGCAGAGAATTTATTGAAGTAATGAAGGTATACGACCTTCCTCAAAGTCCTCCAAGCTATCTTTTAATATTATTATTTTTGGCAGTAAGTGTTTTGGCTTACTTGGGACTTGAAACAATAGCGCGGTTTTCCAAGCTAATGGCTTTTTTTCTGCTATTAGTGTATATTTCGGTGTTGGTATTGTCCATGAAGTTATATGAACCCCATCGCCTTTTCCCCATTCTTGGATATGGATTAGATACAACAGTGCTCTCAGGGATTCAAAGATCCTCGGCATATGGTGAAATAATTATTATTGGAGTGATAATTGGTTCGCTTCATGGCTTAAAGCATGCGAAACGAGCGGCTTATTTAAGTTTAATCATCTCTGCTTCTATAATAACTACAGCATTACTAGCATTTACCCTTGCTTTTCCTTATTATACAGGAGAGGAGATTACGGCTCCGATTTATTTGATGGCTACGCTTATTGAATATGGAGAGTTTATACAAAGAATCGAACCTTTATTCTTTTTCCTATGGAATATAAGTACAGTTATATCTGTAGCAGCTTTATTTTATGTTCTGATTATTATATATGCTTATATATTTGAGCTGGACGACAAAAGGCCAATAATAATACCTTTAGGGATTATCCAGACTGTCGAGAAAGTCTCGGCAGTTTTACTTTTACCTATCCACTTTAATGCGTTAATATGGTATAATGTAGGTATGAAGTCTAGGGGGGTATTCCATGTTAACGAACAATAAAAATCTTCAAAATAACTATGAGTTTGTATGTATTGAGTCTCTTGTTCCAGAGGGGCATCTACTTAGATATATAGATAAGTATATTGATTTTTCCTTTATCATTGAAGCCGTAAGGTCTTACTACTGTGAGGATAACGGTCGCCCTTCTATCGACCCTTTGGTACTGTTTAAAATGATCTTTATTGGCTATATCTATGGCATCAGATCAGAAAGACAGCTAGAGAAAGAAATTCAAATGAATATTGCCTACCGTTGGTTTTTAGGACTAAATTTAACAGATAAGGTCCCTCACCATTCAACAATATCTTTTAACCGCAAAAAGAGATTTAAAGGTACCGGGATTTTTCAAGAAATTTTTGACCAAATTCTCCTTCAGGCTATGAATCATAAAATGGTAGGCGGTAGGGTTCTTTTTACTGATTCCACCCACTTAAAGGCCAATGCAAATAAGCGTAAATTTACTAAAGAAATGGTCACTGTGGAGACGAAGGAATACTTTGATGATCTCAATAAAGCCATAGATGAAGATAGAGAACTACATGGAAAAAAGGTTCTGAAAAATAGAGAGGAGGAGATTTTAGAGCAGAAAGAAATCAAGGTAAGCACAACAGATCCTGAAAGCGGCTATATGTACAGAGAGGGCAAACCTGAAGGTTTTTACTATTTGGATCATAGAACCACGGATTTGAAATTTAATATTATTACAGATGTTCATGTTACTCCCGGAAATGTTCATGATTCAAGACCATACATTAAACGGTTAGAACGCCAGATTGAAAGATTTAAATTTAATGTTGAAGCAGTTGCTTTAGATTCCGGCTACCTAACTACCCCCATTTGCAAGGCTTTAAATGATAAAAACATTTTTGGAGTAATTGGTCATAGAAGGTTTCACCCTACTAAGGGATTATTCCCAAAATGGAAGTTCGAGTACGACGCTAATAAAGATACATATACATGCCCAGAAGGTTGTGAGCTTAATTACAGTACTACCAACCGAGAAGGTTACCGTAGCTACAAGTCTAATCCTCAAGATTGTAAGGAATGTAGACAACTTTCTAGGTGTACAAGATCTAAAAATCACCAAAAAGTAATTACAAGGCATGTTTGGGAAGAAAGTAAGGAAAAGGTGCATCGTAATCGTCTAACCAGATCGGGTAAAATGCTATATAGAAAACGGAAGGAAACCGTTGAGCGAAGCTTCGCAGATGCAAAACAGCTGCATGGGCTTCGCTATTGTAGGTTGCGGGGTCTGCAGAATGTTCAGGAGCAAGCACTATTGACTGCTGCCTGCCAGAATATAAAAAAGATAGCGAACCATCTAGCAAAGATGGCAAAATAGCCCTGTTATCCAGGGAGGATATTGTTCAAAGCCTAACAATGACTAAGGACCTAGCCGCTCGATCATGGCGAAGGTCCTTAGTTTTTTTAAAAAAATGGGTTTCTCAACAAGCTGAGAATAAGTTTAACTTATTCCCTAAGAAAATCGCTATTTTGCATACATAGATTAAAGGTAAGTATCTCGAGTCTAACAGAAAGGTCTATATTTCTAACCTCAACATCATCTGGAACAGTTATTACCTTCGGAGCAAAATTCAGTATAGCCTTAACCCCAGCTTGGATCATTTCATCAGCTACTCTTTGAGCTACCGTAGAAGGGACAGCCAAAATACCAATCTTTACTCGGTTCTCCTTGACAACTTCACTCAACTTATCTATAGGCAAAACCTCTAGATCCAAGATGTTTTTGCCTATTTTGGTAAGATCATTGTCAAATATGGCTACAATCTTGAATCCTCTGTCTCTGAAACCTTTATAAGACACCAAGGCAGATCCAAGATTCCCGGCACCCACTACAACAGTTGGCCACTCTTGGCTCAGGCCTAAAATCTTCATAGTATGCCTTAAAAGATCCTTAACATTGTAACCAACACCCCGGGTACCAAATTCACCGAAATAAGCTAAGTCCTTCCTTACTTGAGCTGGACTTACTCCTACTCCTTCAGCGATTTCACCTGAAGAAATAGTAACTATACCCCTTTCATCTGCCTGCTCTAAAAACCTTGAATA
>JAJZSC010000306.1 GCA_021849995.1 Bacillota bacterium
AAACATTATAAATACCTCCTGGACCTAACGTAAACCATGTGAAAAAATATACACTTTTAATAATACCTCATTGATTGTTACTTTGAGAATAGCTGTTCTCCAAAACATTTGAACTTTTATGTCTTTTATGTCTTTTATGTCTTTAATGATATATTTATCCTCAGAATAACTGAATAGGTCCAAATGCCTAAAAAATTTAAAAAACTCAAAAATAAAGAAAGCAATACTGGAATAAACTGCTTCCATAGATTGCTTTCTTTTTTCCTATCAAGTTATCGTGCCAAATATATTACTGAATATATTGCTACCCCTTAGCTAATCGCCACTTTTTCCAATGTGGCAAGAAAAATCTATCAACGCCCCAGTAATATGCTGCTGCCCCAGCCCATAACAGAACAGCCTCCCAAAACAATAAAATCGGGTTAATGCTGACGGCACCTGCCAAGAGATAGCTCATATTCATCAATATTCCTAATAATAAAGCAAGAGTGGTCAAGAAACCCAGTATCAACGCCAACCCTACAAGTAGTTCTCCCCACGCCACTAAAATTCCGAATATCTTGGCATTTGGCAAAGCAACATTTTTTATAAAAGATGCATACCACCATTGTACATCTGGATGCTGCCCTGCTGTTTTACCTAGAGCACCTTTAAGAAATCCTGAGACTGCCACCCCCGCCTGAGGGCCAACCCAGACAGCTGAGGTTGCCCCAAAAACCTTGTCAATACCAGCACTTAACCACTCCCAACCTATATATACTCTAATTACCGTCCAAACAACTTGCATAAGTTTAGATTCACGCCACACATTATCACTCCCTAACTAAATTTTTTATTATTGTGCCTAACAATTAGAAAATTTATTTCAAATTAGAGAATTTATTTTCAGATCATAGGATTTTATTTTAAAAATTTGCGAAGAAATATTGCTGGATATTCCCAAAAAATAAGAACCCTTATTAAGGCTCTTAAAGCTTATCGAGAAACTTATACTCCTAACCCTGTCAGGAAAGATTTCTATCACATTCGCCCATATATCCCAAAACTATCAAACCAACATCGACTTATTTCTTTTAGTTTACATCAGCAAGCAAATTAGTTTCTACTGTAGGTGTATATAATATACTCCTGTTTTTACCATGCCTCTTTGCATATAATAAAGCTTTATCAGCATACTCAATTACTTTTAATAAGGTATCTGAATCATCCGGAAAACTCGCTATTCCTAAGGAGACAGTGATTTTAGAATACGGGATATTGTTCAGCCGTTCAATACTTGCTCTTATTTTTTCCCCAATAAAATGAGCTTGCTTCTTGTCGCAATCTTTAAGTAGAATTACAATTTCTTCTCCTCCATATCGATAAACATTGTCACTTGATCTGATATTCCCTTTTATAGTCATAGCTACTTTCCTCAAAACCGAATCTCCGACTTCATGTCCATATCGATTATTAAAGTTTCTGAAGTTGTCCACATCAAGGAATATTACAGCGTATGTTTGATCTTCACTAATTGATTCCAGGTCTTGATCGAATGCTTTTCGGTTAAATAATCCTGTTAATTTGTCTTTTCGAATCTCTGTATGCAACTTGTCATTATTATTCTTAAGAATCGTATATTTTCTCCAGAAAACCAAAGCAATAAAATAGTTAATTACCCCGAATACCAGCCCTAATACAATACAATGGATTAACCAATTATTAAATAGAGGTGTCAGCATCATATGATATATAGATGTATAAATTACCCCTAAAACTAACATACTTATAAATAACCCTACTTGCATCATTTTTAAGAACTCTCCTATACCCTTTATCTCTCTAAGCTTTTAGGCAAATATATCTTTATATCAATAATAGCTTTAACAACAGAACAACGAAATAGGTCGAAATTCCTAATTTATTGAAAAATGTCAAAAAAAGTAATACAAAGAAATGGTCAAAAATATCTCATTTCAATAAAATAAGTTTATTACAATTCATTTATATAATTCAAATAAATATTTTCTTTTGTCGAATTTCGGAGAATAATAGTGGCATTCATAACTTTTTCATAACTTCTTCATTGCTAAAGCATATTTTTATGTTAAAGTAACTATTGATGAAACTTACCCGTTTCACAACTCTTACCCTCCCCTTTTTTATAAAGGGTTTTGGGCTGCCTTAGAGCAGCCTTCTTTTTAGATGCCAATGTCCCTCAAAATATGTTTTTCTGAGGGACATTTTAGATTTCTAGATAAATTATTCTTTCTCATAAACACAAGGGAAGCACTAACTCATGACTAGTGCTTCTCTTGTTGGTTATTTTACTTTTTTCCTTCTGCTGGAACCACAATTGGAGCTAAGACACTATCTTTCAGAAGATCAACACATTGAGCCATATATGCTCCAACCTTTTCAGAAGGGTCATTAGTAGGAATACCAAGAGTTCTCGCTACCAACTCGGTTAAGTCCATTTGCTTTACTTGTGTGCCCATGGCATTACAAGTAGCATTAAACTGCGAGCCACAGCCAGCACAATTGGTTACCAACCATTTAGCCCCAGTCTCCTCGGCCTCCTGCACCCGCTTCATTCCGCTATGAGCTACAGATTGGAGAGAGTCAAAAGCTGATACTAACCCACAGCACAGGCTCTCTTCTTTGATGTGCTCCATTTCTCTAAGTTCAATGCCAGGAATTGCCCGAATTACACTTCTAGGTTCATCATAATGTCCAAACCAGCGTCCGACATGGCAGGAGTCATGATAGGTAATTGTATCCCCTAAGGAATCTTGGAATTTAAGTCTGCCGTCTGCGATAAGTTCACTCAGATATACCACTATGTGCTTGAATCTGATATTGCACTCAATTCCCATCTCTAAAGCCATTTGAGGATAATTCTCGTTAAAAGTAGCGTAACAGCCCGGACACGAGAACACTATTGTATCGATACCGGACTCGTTAAACATTTCCAGGTTCCTTTTAACCAGCTCTTTGAAGTCTTCTTTATAACCCCCCAGAGCCAGATAAAGTCCACAACAACGTTCTCTTTCCCCGTAATGTACAAATGGTATATCAAGGTGATTTAAAATGCGGGTTGCATTTTGAGCCATGTTGTCCATAATAGTAGCAGCCCAGCACCCTGACCAGTAGGCAAGCTTGCCGTGAGTTTGAGTTGGAACGTCCAACCACTTAAGTCTTTCTTCAGCAGGAACTCCCCAGAAGTTACCGGTGTTCAGCACGTTAGTCCTGATAATATCCAGCCCAGTATTATGAAGTTTGTTCTTATTAAACTCAAACCTTAGCTTCATCCAGTGATGGGCATTATGAGCCCGGATTTGACAGACTGTATCACACTTTTTGCAGGTAGTGCAAGGATATAGCGCTCGTCCGACTTCATCGTCCATGGCAATCTTCCCTTTGATGTACTGGTTAAGGATGAAGTACTTTCCTCGTGGTGAGTTACTCTCCCAAGGCACTGCATCAAACACTGTACAAACGTTGCGGCAGTAACCGCACATTGCACATGAGAAAGTATCATCAGTCAGGTGCTCATCCAAAGGTGAGTCGAATTCCCCAGATTGCCATTTGCTTAATAACCTTCCAGCAAGCCCGATTACTGAGCTTCCTGCATTTGCCACCTTCATCGCGGCCGAAAGCATCTTGATGGGTGAATCTTTATCTACAGACGGTGGGAAGATTTTTCCGGGATTCATATAGTTGCCGGGATCGATCTTTTGCTTAAAACTCCAGATTTCTTTAAGTCGCTCTTCACCGAAGAACATCTTGGCTCTATCTGTAAAATACATACCAAGAGTAAACACTCTACCCCCGAGCTTCTCCCCGCTATCAATTACATCTAAGGCACAGGCATAAGCTAGTGGAAATCCTAACTTACGTTCATCAGCTAACATGAATCCGAGAATGGCGATTCGATCGTGCCCGACCATGGTTCCCTCAAGCGCAAATTCACCTTTATATTTCCTTTCTACCTCTGAGACAAAGTTCCCTACCTGGGTAATTGGAATTACAACTTCACTAGCCACCAAAGTAGGCCCTAACTTCTTAAAGCGCATAGGATAGAATTTGTCGGCCCATTCCTCTATAGCCAACTTCTCCCTCATAATCTTCCCTTCATTAGATGAGGTGAGAATCTTAATTTGATTCTCAACTTGAGAACGTCTTGGTTTTGGAAATACCATTGTAACTAAGTACTCATCTTCAGGAAGCACATAGTGCTCTAGAGCTTTTTGTTTTAAAGCTGTAAAGGCCGGAGTTGCCAGACTAACATTCCACACAGGTATTTTCTTTTCCGATAGAGCAGTTAGAAAAGCTGATGCTTTTTGTAAAGTCGGAAAAGATGAGAGAATAACACTTTCCTCATCCTTTTCGCGTACTCTTAAGGTCACTTCTACAATCATACCGGTTACTCCACATAGTCCGTAAACCTGGTACAGCTCTCCGCCAGCAAAAGTTCGCAGCTCACCATTTGGTAAAACTAGTTTAACCGAGATGATATTCTCGCCGCAGTCTCCATATTCGTAACTGCCATAACCACTGCCACCCTGAGCTACCCACCCAGCTACTGTAGAACTATTTGAACTGGATGGATAAGCACATAATGATAAACCTCTATCACTTAATTGTTTTTCCAAGTTGGTCCAAATCACTCCCGGTTCAACAGTAGCAACCTGGCGCTCGGTATCTATCGATAGTATTTTGTTCATCCTAACGAAATCAATTACGATACCACCTTTGGCTGGTACACTACCACCAAAGCCTGCGCTGCCCGCACCTCGAGGCACTAGTGGAATCCCTTGTTCATTCGCCAACTTGGCTAAGGCTATTACCTCTTCGACAGAGACCGGCTGTACCACGCCATCTGGCATGCATTGGATCAGGGATCGGATTTGCTCAGGCATAATACCCATATCATGGGAGTATACAAGCCTTTCTACTTTGTTAAAACGCACTCTGTCTTCAAAAATACCTTGGACTTTGCCCATTTG
>JAJZSC010000307.1 GCA_021849995.1 Bacillota bacterium
CGTGACGGCCGCCTCCTTACTCGCTGTGGAAATTTGTTCGCTGACATCAGCGGCTGGATACACTAATTCTCCTACCGTAACATTGAAGTTCTCCAGAAAGACAACCTGTAACCATTGACTTGCCACTGGATCCTTCCTAATCTTGCGGGCCAACGAGTTAATGAGCTTAATCACCGTTTTAGCATAATGATACCCCGGAGCCGCTTTTCCGCCAAAGATGAACGTGAAGGAGTCCTTAAAAGCAGCAGGGTTTTCATAGGCTTGGTTATACAGATACATGATCTTTAGCACATTAAGCAATTGTCGTTTATAAGCATGTAGTCTCTTGACATGAACATCAAAGACAGATGTCGGATCAAGGATGACATCCTGTTTCTCTTGAACCCATTTTAGCAAGTGGGCTTTGTTCTGATATTTCACCTCTGCTAATTTTTCTAGGAAAGAGGCGTCCTGTTCATAGGCACGCAACTTTCGTAGTTCCCTGGCGTCTTTGATCCAGTCCGGGCCTATACTCTCTGTTAGCAGACGCGACAATGTAGGATTGGCCGCTAAGAGAAATCGTCTATGGTTAACCCCATTGGTTTTATTATTAAATTTATAGCCGAAAACCCGATAAAAATCTTTAAATAGCTCATGTTTGAGGATATCCGTATGCAAGGCCGCGACCCCATTGACCGACGAGCTGCCAATCACCGCTAGATTGGCCATCACAACCTGTCCATTTTTGAGGATTCGCGTCCTTTGAATCAGTTCCTCCTCACCTGGAAAACGAGAACGTAACGTTTCTAAAAATCGTCGTTCGATTTCATCCACAATCATAAAAATTCTTGGCAGTAAGTTGCTAAACATATCAATAGGCCAAACTTCTAAGGCTTCCGGCATGATTGTATGATTAGTGAACGAAATGGCATTGACGGTTATTTCCCAAGCCTCATCCCAGCATAGGCCTTCTTCGTCCATAAAAATCCGCATAAGCTCAGGAATACACAGGGTTGGATGGGTATCATTAATATGAATCGCTATCCACCGTGCAAAATCGTGCCAAGCAATTTTTTTCTTCTTGTAAGTACGTACGATTGATCCCAACCCCGCAGCCACGAAAAAGTACTCTTGCTTCAAGCGTAATTCTTTGCCCGCACGGCTAGAATCATCCGGGTAGAGGACATAAGAAATCGCTTCAATTTCCGAACTACTAGCCGTGGCATGCTGAAAGTCTCCGCGATTAAACGATTCCAAATCCAGCTCTAAAACAGCCGGTTCCGCTCCCCAAAGTCTCAGATTGTTAATGGTAGCAGGATTCTGATAACTCATGACGGGTACGTCATAAGGCACGGCCAACACAGGTTCATAATTTTCATGCCGTACTTTCAGTTTCCCCTCACTCGTCTCTATACGAACATTTCCTTTAAACTTAACGATGATTGCCTTACCGGGTTTCCTTGTCTCCCAAGGAAACCCATTGCGCAACCAGTTATCGGCTACTTCATGCTGATAGCCCCTTAGTATCCGTTGTTCAAACATGCCATATTTATAACGGATACAATTACCATGTCCTTTGATCCCCAAAAAGGCCATTGAATCCAGATAACAAGCAGCCAATCTTCCTAAGCCACCATTACCTAAGCCTGGGTCACTCTCTTGTTGTAGGACCTCATCGAGATCGATATTAAGATCAGATAGTCCTGCACGAACAATTTCCTGCAATTCAAGATTTACAAGATAATAATTCAAAAGTCTGCCCATCAGAAATTCCATTGAGAAATAATACACTTGCTTAGAGTTTCTCTCGACTTGTGTACCTGAAACCTGACAGACCGCCATGTTTTCGCGTAGACAGCATACTAAAGCACTATATTTATTCCATAACGTCGCTTCTTGCAGCAAGACCCCTTCCGTTTTGACTAAGGTCTGCTCATACTCTTGCTTAAAACTCTCTTTATCACTGAACACTCTAATCCCACCTCGTCCTTCAGCAGTTTTCCCTGCGGCATGCCCTAATATTAGTAACTTCGAATGAACGTTACGTCTCAAAGATGCCTGGAGGTGCTTAGTAGCTCACGTGTACCTATTTATAAATATAATCGCGAGTCCAGGGTAAGTGGTTATTAGGGCCTTTACTGAATAAAAACTGGTGCAGGTCGATATTCCCACTGTGGAATGAAGCGGCTGCAGAGTTAAGATAGAGACGCCACATCCTGATGAAGGTTTCATCTTTGCTTTCCCGGATCAGCGGCAAGGCCTGTTCAAAATTTTGAGCCCAATGTTCCAAGGTGCGGGTATAGTGATTTCTCAGGCTTTCGGCATCATAAAGATAGAAGCCGTAAATTTCCATATGTTTAATTAGTTCAGAAACCGTTGGGATATAGCCGCCGGGGAAAATGTACTTATTAATCCAGGAATTCGTTCCTCTTTCATCTCTGCCGGTAATCGTGTGGAGCAGGGAAATTCCTTTTTCCTCAAGCAAGCGCTCGACAGCAGCAAAATATTCTCCCAGATGTTCCTTGCCGACATGCTCAAGCATTCCAATACTGACTACACGGTCGAAGGTTTGATCTTTAAGCTCGCGGTAATCCAACAATTGCACATCGACCAAGTGGTTTAGATTCTCTTCCTCAATTCTGCCGCAGACCTTATCATACTGCTCTTCGCTGAGCGTGATTCCTACGGCCTTCAGCCGGTAACTTTGTGCAGCCGCTAGGATCAATTCCCCCAGCCAATCTGCAGCAAGCGGTGCCCTTCCTGCAGATTGAGTTTGCGCAGGATATGTTCGATCTTATTTTTCTGCGCCTGAAGCAAAGTGTCTTCTGGGGATTTGAAATAGGCGCAAGAATAGGTCATGTTTTCATCAAGCCATATACGGTAAAAATCATTCCCGAGATGCCTTGAGGTGCTTAGTTTCTGAGCTTGAATAATGAAACCGGCTCCCCCATGCCGAAGAGTGGTCTAAGCTATCTCTACTAACGACCTATAAATCTTAATATACTCTTGAGCAGAATGCTCCCAGCTGAAATCACTGTGCATGGCGTTATCCTGAATCCTTTTCCAAGCCTGTTGATCCTCGCGAAATAACTTAATGGCCCGTTGTATAACATACAATAATTCATGAGCGTTATAGTTACCAAAGGAAAAACCATTTCCGCGTTCTGCATCGTTATCATACGAAATTACTGTGTCGCTTAGCCCCCCTGTATTCCTAACGACCGGGACCGCTCCGTAGTGCATCGCCATCATTTGCGACATCCCACACGGTTCAAACCGCGAGGGCATGATAAACAGATCTGCTCCAGCAAAAATCTTGTGTGCCAGTTCATCACTATACGTTGTACGCACGGCTAGCTTTTCTGGATATTTTTCAGCCAAACAATGTAACCTGTTTTCATAATACATGTTTCCCGCGCCGAGGATGACAAGTTGCACATCAAGGTCCATAATTTCTTCTAAAATATGAGCTAAAAGATCGATTCCTTTTTGTTCTGTCAAGCGTGTCACCATACCCAGGAGGGGAACGTCCCCTCTGATCGGAAGATTTAAGAGACTTTGTAAATACAGCTTATTGTCCAGTTTAGGCTGAGTAGAATCACCATAGGGGACTTTGAGGAGGGGATCTTGCGCTGGATTATAGAGATCATAATCTAAACCATTTAAAATACCCTTCAGTGACTCTGACCGTTTTTGTACCCACCCCTCTAAGCCACGACCAAAATAAGCGGTCTGAATCTCGCGGGCATAAGTCGGGCTGACCGTCGTAATCTGATCGGCGTGGATCAGGGCCGCCTTCATATAATTGATTCCGCCTTCAACCTTCAAGGTATCCTCAGTATAGTAAGACTTGTCCAATCCAAGCACATCATAGAGAACTTCTTCCGGAAAGATCCCCTGGTACTCCATATTGTGAATGGTAAACACTGTCTTAAGCCGATAATACAAGGGATCTCGTTGATAAAATGCTTTCAGCATCAAAGGAATGAGGGCTGTAGGCCAATCATGACAGTGTACAATGTCTGGCTTACATTCCGGAATGTGCAACAGAGCTTCGAGGACAGCTCGCGAAAAAAACGCAAATTGTTCAGCCTTGTCGAATTCATCATAGATACTCTGGCGACTAAAATAGTAGTCATTGTCAATGAAATAATATTTGATTCCTTGATGGGTCATCGCTTGCAAGCCACAGTCTTGACTGCGCCAACCCACTGGAACTTTAAATTCACTGATTAATTGGAGCTTTTGACGGAAATAATCAGGAATCCCTTTGTATTTGGGCATGATAACACGCACATCCACGCCGAGACGTTGCAAAGCTGCGGGCAGGGATCCTCCCACTTCCCCTAAGCCTCCCAGCTTTAGAAAGGGTGTAGCCTCCGTAATTACAAAAATTACCTTCATCCTATTCCCTCCTACTTACCTAGATTCACTTTCCATATCTCTTGGGCATATTCCGTAATCGCTCGATCGCTAGAAAACCGACTAGACTTCGCAATATTAACCAAGGCCATCCGCTGCCAAGTTGGCCGCTCATGATAAGCTTCCGAGAGGTTATTAAAGGCTTCAATGTAACTGGCGAAATCCTTGAGCACAAAAAATTCATCATTAAAAAGCAACAGTGAATCGTAGATAATTCTAAACTCATCACTGGCATCCTCGTTAAAAAAGCCATTAATCAATTGATCCACACATTGTCGCAGGGCTGGATTCGAATGGTAAACATCCCAGGACCTATAATTTCCTTGTCGTCCAAAGTCAATAACCTCTTCCGCTGTTAAGCCGAACACAAACATATTCTTCTCGCCAACGGCTTCCTTAATTTCGACATTAGCACCATCCAGTGTTCCCAACGTTACCGCACCATTAAACATGAATTTCATGTTTCCCGTGCCGGACGCCTCTTTACTCGCTGTGGAAATTTGTTCGCTGACATCAGCGGCTGGATACACTAATTCTCCTACCGTAACATTGAAGTTCTCCAGAAAG
>JAJZSC010000308.1 GCA_021849995.1 Bacillota bacterium
AATTGGTTGTTAGATTACCAACAACCATTCATTATTGACTTATCTGCCCAACAAAATCTATTGAATAACCGGCTGTACCACTGAACGCAACTACCTTAACAGTGTAGATACCTGTCATTGTTGGGGTAAAACTAATCCTTTCTTGAGGTGTTGTTCCAGTACTGGCGTAGGCAGGGGGATCAACATCGGGGTTTTGCCCTGGTTCCCAAACATATAAATCAAGATCTTGTCCCTGTTCATTCGCAATGAGTAAAGTCGTAGAAAAATATGCGGTTGTTCCTGTTACGTTTATTCGGTAGGTCGTAGACCATCCTTCTTGTAGAACATCATTATCCCATATATGTTCTCTATAATCATTAAATGACCCTGTGGTCTTTCCGCCTGATGTTTTAATTGAATCGTAGGATAACAGATTACCGTTACCATAAACCTTATCATTCCCAGTGGTACCATAGTCGTCCAAAACAAAAGTTAATTGAGTTCGCCCTGCAGTTATAGCTGCATCCTTCATTAATGCGTATGTACCAGCAACAGCCGGTGTTGCCATCGAAGTACCACTAAGAGTTACATAACCGTTATTATTTGTGCTGTTTGCTTGTGCCGCTCGAATATACTCACCTGGTGCAACCATTTTAGGACCCTGGTTTTCCCCGGTTGGTGCAAAACTTGTCCCCCTCGAAGAACCAGTTGCTATACCCCAACCACCTTCGTACGGGTCAATAATATTCCCCACCGAATGAGGTGTAAATTTAGCGTACGTACTAAGTGTATTGTAGTTGGGTCCACTATTACCTGCTGCTACATAAACAGGTACACCAGCATTATTCAATTGGTTTATAAGGTCTATAACAGCTTGTTCATCAGCTTGAGATCTATAAGTCTGAAGACTCATGTTAACGGCGTCAATCTGAAGTGCAGTTCTGTTATCAAGTATCCACTGTAAACCGAGCTTTAGTTGCCCCTGTCATTTCCGTCGCGGCATTTACTGCAATAACCGGGTCGTTTTTTGTTGCTTCTACAAAGGCTGAATTTTCATCTTTCGGGGAACTGAGAAATTGTACATCATCTTCTTTGCTTAACAGTAAGATCTCTTTTTTTGTTGCTCTAAATTGTAGAGTATTGTATCTGAGTTTGTTAGTTATTTTGTTTTTACCAAAAAGTTTGTTCAGTTTATTTTTAAAGTTTTCTTCAGAAGTATTGTGGTAAAGGCTTACAATAACATCTAATTCATCGTTATCTCCATGTTTTGGAAGCTCTTGCTTTAACGCACCGATGATTTTTTCGGCTTTATACTTAACGGTTATGTCTGTACCACCTTTAACGGCGGGGAAAGGGAGTGTAATTTCAGTTTTTTTCTTCCCAGTAGATAGATTAGTCTTATATTTTGCTTTATCTGGGTTTACTTTAAATGATTTATTTGTTATACCAAAAGCCGGAAAAACCGAAGTGACAAAAAACAGATTAATCGCAAGAAAAGTAGCCAATAAATATTTTTTCTTCAATTTGTACCCCCCTTTAACTGATTTTAATAAATAATTTACTTAATCCTTCTAACCTATCACTTACACCTCCTTAACCCTATTGTTTTTATAATCAACGTACAAAAATTGTAACTGTAAATCACCTCCTTTACGGTTTTGCTGTCTCAAGGACAACATTATCCCTCTTCACCATTTACCTTTAAGACGATTTTTTTTGCTATTTGGTTCCCAAAAATTGGCTAAGCACCTAGGCCGCAATTTCTACGAGCTTCCAATTTTCATCCTATAGACCCGGAGAGTTTAAATCTAAATATAAATTTGGAATTGGAAAGGGAACTCATTAAAAGCGGTTTTTCTTTTGTGGCAGGATATTCACAAAAGGCAACGAATGATTATAGTTAGCCGAGAACCTATACAAAGAAGTTAAATTCTGGAGTACCCTAGTTTCTAATTCCAATGGCATTGAGCCTACGTTCTCGTAAACTTCGCAACAATCGCACACTTTTACTTTGCTTCCAGTCAAATCTTTCATTTTTACAGCACATAATGCCCGGCAATCTTTACTTCTATCATAGTTTCGACTTCCTAACCAAGTTGTTACAAAACTTTGTGCCCGTAAGTCTTCTGTTATTTCCGCACCAACACATCTTCCGGGACATTCCTGAACAGCACCAGGTAGTCTTATATACATTCCATTGTGTGACTGCTGGCATTTTGCCGCGCCTGCGTATCCTGATAACCCCTCGCTTGTTAAAGTTTCTATATCATAAATTCCCATATCCAGTGCCCTTGAATAAATATCCGTATAAAAATCAACAAGCCATTCCGTATACCTTTGTTCTCTAGTCATTTCGACCATAGGGTCGTATCTCTTAATTAAAGTTTCGTTAGTTTCAAATTGTCCGAGCAACCATCCCAATTCGTTAGTTCCTTTACCGCTAACCATTGTCGGAATTGTGATTACCGGAATATTTCTTCTTACTCCCCATTCGTACATTTCAACAGTTTCATCACTAACCAGGGGTGTTACCGGAGCAGCAATTAACGCAAGCCGCTTACCATATTTAGGATTGTTAAGACCATACTTCACTAGTAGATATAGGGCTCTGTCTCTCTTTTGTGTATAATTAAAGACTCCCCCATCTTTGCCGCAGCCGACCATTTCATCTTGAAGGAGAGGACGAAAAGAATTTGCTCCTAAAAGTATACTTATATTCTGATATTCGGAAATTTTTCTAACTAAATCTTCCGCAGTATTCATACCCACATAACCGCAACTTTTAGCGGTTTCATCGTCTCCAAGTGCTGCACCTTTAGTAAAGATTGCTATTTTAATTTTTTCTTTTTGAAGATCAGCTAATATTTCAAATAAATTAGGGTTTTTAAATATTTCACCTATGCCTAAAAACTTTACGGATTCTAAGCCAAACCTTTTCGCCTGTTTTAGAAGACTTTTAGTTTCTGACCATTTCATCAATTTTTGACCACTAATAATTTTTCTTACGTAGAAATCGTCTTCCTGATTAAAACAATGTGGGCATCTTTGAGTACAAGTATCTCTATATAAGCCGGCAAATTCCTTCTTTAAAGCATCTATATCTACCGCACCATTCTCGTCTCTAAACTCTCCGGCATCATATCGATTTGTTAGCCCATTCATAGCATCAATAACATTGTCAGCTGCAATTTCAATATCTAAAGTTCTTAATCTCTTGATTTTATAAAGTTGTCCCGAAATATGTTTTACTTTTCTTAATAATCCCTTTTTGTCTAGTTCTCAACCTCTTCATGTGTTAAATCTACATAAATGGTTGCTTTTTCTTTATCATCAGGGAAAGACCATCCATTTATATGCATATGGAAATCTTGTGGGAATGTCTGATAAATTAGTGGTATATTTAATTCATCAAGCTTTTTTCGGGACTCAAAAATTGACTGTGAATTAATCATTTTAACTTTCCTCCCATTACATTAAAGTTATCATTAAAAGATACTGTCCAACATTTGTTTTCCAGCCTAACTATTTTATTAATACAACTTCTCCTCGGGTAATTCTTAATAGGGCATCGGGAGTAAGTTTAAAAACCGCATGAGGAGTACCGGCAGCGGCCCATATTTCCAAGTATTTAAATAAATCTTCGTCTAAAATTGTTTTTACCTCAGTTATATGTCCAATAGGGGGCACTCCACCTATAGCAAAACCGGTATGTTCTAAAACAAATGCAGCATCTGCTTTTTCAATTTTTTCTCCTACATATTCACGTATTTTTTTCTCATTGACCCGATTAACTCCGCTTGCAATAACACATACCGGTTTTTGAGTTTCCTTACCTTTAAAAATTAATGATTTCGCTATTTGACCAAGCTCACAACCAATCGCGTCTGCTGCTTCTTGAGAAGTACGGGTAGATTCCGAAAACTCAATTACTGTTAGTTCAAGTCCATATTGATTTAATACTGATTGGACTTTTTCCGCGCTTTTACTTAAACTTTTAATCATGTGACCCTCCTGAAGTTTGTATTTATGGTTATATATGGCATAACAGCATTATAACATGTGTACGTTATAGCGCACAAGTGTTTAGGAGGTATTTTATGAAGGAAATGTCAAAAATAATAGGAAATAATCTTAATAGTATCAGGAAAAATAGAGGTTTAAGCCTTGATAAAGTTGCCGAAATAACAGGTGTGAGTAAAGCTATGTTAGGTCAAATTGAAAGAGGAGAATCTAATCCAACAGTTCAAATCCTTTGGAAGATTTCAACAGGACTTAAAGTGTCTTTTTCATCTTTTTTGGAAGAAGGTCGAGAACATAAGGAGTTATTATTGGTATCTCGTGCAGAAATTGATCCTGTAGTCGAAGAGGAAGGTCAGATGAAAATATACCCTTTGTACTTTTTCGACAGCAAGAGAGGATTTGAAATATTTACAATCGAACTTGAACCAGGATGTAACCACGTATCCGAACCTCATAATGATGGTGTTGAGGAATATATTATTGTTACCGAAGGTATGGTCGATTTAATAATTGAAAATGATATCTACAAATTAAACAAGGGAGATGCTATTCGCTATTATGCAAATAAAAAGCACATTTATCGTAATAAATCAGAAAAGCGTGCTTGTTTTCAACATCTTATTTATTATGGCTTGGCAGAAGACCCCTACTTCTAAAGTGGGGGATGAATGCCGCTTCCTGCTTCCACAAAAAATTCTTTGAATCCGCCAGGGTATGGAACGATTGCCTGAGTCACGCCAAAGAGCGCCACAAACAAACAGGTAAGTGGATTGGCAAAATGGACTTACAGGTTTTAACCAAAGGCCGGTACCACCTGCATAGCCAGAGTATCCAATCAATACAAGAACGCTATCTGGAAGCAAGGAAAAATGCCTGGAAGGCGAAGCAGGCGGGGTATGCGCATATCCGTTACCCGTATAAGACGAAACGCCATTACC
>JAJZSC010000309.1 GCA_021849995.1 Bacillota bacterium
CAGGTCACTGTAGTTTTTTCTTTCCAGAACAAAACTTATGTTTTGCTACTGATTACAATGTAGGTGGTAGTTTCGGACCTTGGTATGGAGGTGAAGATAGTGATATAGACTTATTGATTCAATCTGCAAAAAAACTGATTGACCTAGATGCTAAATATTATATTAACTCTCATGATCAGCAGATTTATTATAAAAAAGATTTCTCAACAAAATTAGAGGAATTCCTAGAGGTAATTGAAGTACGAGAAAAGCAGATTTTAGATTTAATAGAAAAAGGCTATAGTGTTAAAGAACTTTGTAGTGAAGGTATCATTTATAGTAAGAAATACTTATATTTAGAGTGGGTTAAAATTTGGGAAACAGTGATGATAATCAAGCATTTAAATCGCCTTGAAAAAAAAGGTATTCTTATGTCACCGCTCACGAATTCTGACGGTGGAATTCTCACCGACAATTGGCGTTTGTAGCTTGAACGATAATCAGCAAGCATGGTGAGAATTCAGCCGTCACTCGTTTTTAGTTAAAATACTAGCTTTAAGCAATAATACCTCCCGGCGGTCAAGGTCGGTTAACACCCGAATATAACATGGGACTCCTCAATAACGTAAGCGTAAAATAGCCCCCACCTCATTAGCGGAACAATCAAAAACCCACCGTACTTGACGGATTTGAGAAATTTATTTGTTTTTACAGGTTTCTGGCAATGTCTCAGACAGGAAGTAATCCGTCTAAGCAGGACTAACAATTCCCCCTCGCAGATGCACACTCCCTGCATAGACGGGGGTGTGCATCTTTAGGGTAAATCGTTGAAAGAGTGGGGTACACTTCAATATCAGAGAGCAGGAAATCTCTGGAGTAACATTGAATTATACACTTCACCTTGGCTAGAAGGTTAAGATACTCCTTCAACTGGCCGGTATCGTCATCTACGTAAAAAATCTGTTTATGGACGATCCCTTCCACAACCACCTTGTTTTCAATCACACGCCCCCGTACATTACGAAGGGTAGTATCTACTTCGGTGATTTTTCTTACCCTCCCTGGCAGGGCAACATCCCGGATTACTGAACTCTGTGTAGCGTTTTCACCCACAACCTGTTCCACTTTCAGGAGCTCAGTTATGCATTCCAGTGGCCTAACTTGATCATCTTTACCCATGCTTCATCCTCCTCGTATAATTTCATTAATAGTAAGAAACAAACCCTTTCTTAGAAGGAATTGAAAAATTTCCGACGAATTTGTATTTGATTTTACGACAGGGGTGGAGATCTAATGTCGGAGGGTTTATGGTTAAAGGAGTTTCCAATGGCGATAACTGTGACAGATCAAGGTGGCAAAATTATCGAGATGAATGACCAGGCAATCAAATTATTTACCAAAGACGGCGGTAAAGAATTAATCGGAAAAGACGTTCTTGACTGCCATCCGGAGGCTGCCCGCAAAAAACTGGCGGACATGATGCAAGAGGAAACTGTGAACTATTACACCATAGAAAAAAACGGCATTAAAAAAATGATCTGCCAAGTCCCTTGGTATCAGGATAAGGAGTTTAAAGGATTTGTTGAGCTATCCTTTGAAATACCTTTTGATTTGCCTCATTTTGTTAGAAAATAACAAGATCTTCATGAAGCTTAAAAAATTTTGAATTTCTTAAAAAATAACCGGGCTAGCCCTTAAAGGCTGCCCCGGTTTTAGGCGACGCGACATTAACAGGATATAAAAGGCTGATGATAGTAACGTCTACGTTAAAAGTCGGCGCGCCGGAGAGAGAGTTATGCAAAGCATAACGAGGTATCTTGAAGATGTGCTGAAACTGGAAGTTAACAAAGACAAGAGTGCTGTGGACAGACCATGGAAGCGAAAGTTTCTAGGGTTCTCCTTCTATCATAAAAAGGGTGGAGTTGGTATACGGGTTCACGCAAAACCAGTGGAAAAATTCAAGGACAAGGTAAGGGAAGTCCTTTCAAGAAGTAATGGCCGGAATACGGAGCAAAGGATAAAATCGCTGAACCGCTGCATTATCGGATGGGTCAATTATTTCGGTCTTGCCGACATGCAGAATCTAGCCAGCACACTTGATGAATGGATTAGGCGGAGACTAAGGATGTGTATCTGGAAGCAGTGGCGGAAAATTAAGACCAGGCATGACAACCTGACGAAGCTGGGGATAGATAACAGGAAAGCTTGGGAATTCGCCAACACAAGGAAAGGCTACTGGAGAATCTCCAATAGCCCTATTCTAAAGTGTACCTTTACTAACGAACAGCTAAGCAATCTGGGTCTCAATAGTCTGACAAAGCGATACTCGATAATACGTTCATTCTGACGAACCGCCGTATGCCAGACCGGCTTGTACGGTGGTGTGGGAGGGTCGGCGGCTAAAAGCCGCCCCCTATCCTAATCCAAGGGGACGGAGTTGCTGTCACAGGATGATTGATGGTTATTGTCAAGCAGCGACGTCAACTTATATAATTATGCTACTTTATGCAGCAAGGAACTGGTTATTGTGAAGAACCTGACAATCTCGGTAGTTCTCCCAAGAATCCTCAAGCTGTTCTACATCACCTGCCGCTTCGCAAAGCTGGAGTAAATCAAAAATATTGTTACAGATGATAATACTAAAAATATAAAATACATCACATACATATAAAGGATAGGGGTTCCAAAGACATTGATAACATGGAAATTGCTAAACAGCTCTTCCACCATTATAAGTTGACCGTAGCTAAAATCCCTGATTCTTTGGATTAACTCATGCTCAATGTTTAAGATGCTTGTTAGAAAAAAGGGTGCCCCGTATATTGCCCCTCCGGTAAAAAACGAGATCAGCGAACTGCGGCTGAAAACTGATAGCAAAAGGACAAGAAAGCTAAATGCGAACGCCCCAAATATATGCGTTGCCTGCTGAATGAAGAAATATTGAGAAACGTTAAGATTAAACGGAGAAAGTCTATATTTAAACAATTCCTGCAAGGCAACCCGGCTGCCATCTAGGCTAAACAACATACTGTTTACAGTCACGTTCATGATGAGAAAAATAACAGCATAGCTGAATACTACAAGAAGTGACGCTGCAATTTTTGCTGTAACAATCTTTTTTCTGCCATGACGGCTGGAAAGAATAAAACTATCCATCTTAACTGTATATTCTTCCGCAAAGACTGGCACCAATGTAAGCAAGATCAGGGCACCGAGAAAAACAAAACCAAAGGTATTTGCAAAATCTATCAGATCCCTCCAACCTCGGAAGTAATCTCCCAAAGGTGGAGTTAGATCGCTTAGCATATTGTAATGCATTAAGTTTTTCAAATAGTTAAAATCCTTTTTGTCAGCGGCTTCCGCAGTACGTATTTCTTCCCACAGATCGGCAGTGAGGGCGTTACGGTTCTGAAAACGCTCCCACCGGTTTACAAGATCAAAACGCACACCAAGTTTAGACCCTAAAGTTTTATCCCATTCAAAAATGACTACGTTTTGATTTTGATGGTCTGCTATATATTTTTCCAAGTCTTCCTCCTGCTGTGCTTCCAACTCACGCAGTTCCTGCCGGGCGATAGCAGCCCTTTCTTCGGTAAGAGGGCCATTCCATTCACTATACATGTTCCTAATGTGTTGAATATCTCCCAAGTTTAATTGAGAAGTAGACAAGAAATACAGCAAGATAAATACTGACAATGCAAGGATGTTAAACTTTCTGGATACGATTTTATAAAGCTCAAACTTTACAAGCTCAAACATGCTTCCGCCTCCTCAAGATCAAAGTAGCTTAGATACAGTTCTTCCAGTGTCGGTTGCACCAACAGCGCGTTAGGAAGGGGCTTCTCTGCACTGATGACTTTAACCTCCAAATTACCGTTCTTACGGTTCATATTGCCCACTTTATATAGCTTTCGTAAATCTATAAGCGCAGAGTCAGGAACTGTGACCAACCATACTTTGCCTTCTAATTCCTTTATAAGCGCATCACGGGTACCACTCTTTATTATGCCGCCTTCTTTCATCAATAAAACCTGTGTCGCTGTGCTTTCCACATCGGAAACAATATGAGTGGATAGCAAAACAATGCGATCGCCGGAGATTTGAGTGATTAAGTTGCGGAAACGAATCCGCTCGTTCGGATCAAGCCCTGCCGTAGGTTCATCTAATATAAGAACCCGAGGATTGTTTAGAAGAGCTTGTGCAATTCCCAACCGTTGTTTCATTCCTCCGGAAAAAGCGCCTATTTGTTTCTTTTTGACGTCTTTAAGATTGAGAAGTTCCAGCAGTTCATCAGTTTTTTTTCGAGCCTGATCAGTTGATAAACCTTTAAGAGCAGCCATATAATAAAGAAACTTTTCAGCGGAGAAGTTGCGGTACATGCCAAAATGCTGGGGTAGATAGCCCAAATCATCCCGGTAACGTTCATCGAGAATCGCAATATCCTTGCCATTGAAAAGCACCCGGCCGCTTGTAGGCCTTAAAATATCCACCAACATCCGCATCAACGTTGTTTTCCCCGATCCGTTTGGTCCAATCAAACCGCAAATTCCCTCTGTAAATGTAAAAGAAAAATCTTTTACGGCATGAAAAGAGCCAAATTTTTTACCGAGATTTTCAGCTGCTAAGTTCACCATGACTCCACCTTTCCGTCGTTAATAAATACTTATCCGTCATTTTACGGATTTCATAAAATAGAACAATAGTAGAAAAGAAAGTGATTAATAAATACGCCAATGTACTGACTGTTTGCACAACGATAGTAACCCCCACGATCTGCGTTACCAGTACAGCCACTGTCCAGGTTGCCAGCAAGAAAGCCACAGCGTATCCGCTTTTGACTTTCTGTGCAATAAATAGGGCTATAGCAGATATTGAAGTAAACGGAGTCAGCCAAAACAGAGTTAGCTGCCCAATATAAACACCTG
>JAJZSC010000310.1 GCA_021849995.1 Bacillota bacterium
ATCTTTCTAAAATCTGTGGAGGAAAAGAGAAAGCCTCTGAAGAAGTAAAAGATATCCTCCTATGTATGGGTGCCAGTGTGGTGCTATGTGGAGAGATTGGAGCAGGAAACGTAACGAAGTTGGCTAATCAAATCATCGTAGCAGTAAATATTGCTGCTATGTCTGAAGCACTGACTCTAGCAACTAAAGCTGGAGTTAATCCTGACCTAGTCTATAAAGCTATTCGAGGCGGGCTAGCAGGTAGTACTGTACTTGATGCAAAGGCTCCTTTAGTTATGGACCGAAAGTTTGACCCTGGTTTCAGAATAAACTTGCACATCAAAGATCTAAATAATATTATGGAAACAGGTCATGAAATCGGATCTCCTCTTCCACTCTCTGCGTCAGTTCTTGAGATGATGCAAACACTCAGAGCGGATGGTCTTGGGGATAAGGATCATGGCGCACTTATTAGATATTACGAAAAGTTAGCTAACATGGAAGTATCTAGGTAATTTGGATTACTATTATTTATGGGCCAGTTTTATCTGGCCCAATTACTTATACTAGCGGGACAGTACTTTGAGGAGGCAATTCACTATTTGTCTGCCAAAAGATTTCGTAATGATTCTTGGAGTGAAGGGAGTACAGTTGTATGCACGTTCTAATTGCGGTAGATTCTTTTAAGGGAAGTCTTAGTAGCCAAATGGTAGGGCAGGCCATAACTGAAGGAATTAAACGGATTATTCCTGATGTCTCTACGAAAATTATCCCTATGGCAGATGGTGGTGAAGGTACTATTGAGGCGATAGTGTCGGCCGGTAATGGCAGAATTATTAAGACTGCCGCAACATCTCCACTAGGAGAACCAATTGAATCTGTAATAGGTATCTTAGGTGATGGGACCGCTGTCCTCGAGATGGCTGCTGCTTCAGGCCTTCCACTAGTACCTGTGGAAAAGAGAAATCCTCTGATAACTTCTACCTGGGGAACGGGAGAATTGATTAAAAAGGCTCTGGACTTGGGAGCTACAAATATTGTCATAGGGATCGGAGGAAGTGCAACTAATGATGGTGGGGCGGGGATGGCTCAAGCTCTTGGTATCCGGCTTCTTGATGAAGAAGGAAAAGAGCTGCCCCCTGGTGGGGGAGCTCTAGGCAAACTTAGTAAGATAGATATGTCTAAAGTAGATACTAGGCTATCTTCTGCTAAGATAACTGTAATGTGTGACGTGGACAATCCTTTGTGTGGCCCTAAAGGAGCCTCGGCTGTATACGGTCCGCAGAAAGGTGCCACACCAGAAATGGTTGAGGTTTTAGATAGAAATCTTGCTCATCTTGCTAGTGTTATTCATAAACAACTTTGTCACGATGTTTTAAATATTCCTGGAGCGGGAGCTGCCGGAGGCCTCGGTGCAGGCCTGATTGCTTTTACTGGGGCCCAGTTAAAAACTGGTGTTGAGACTATTCTAGATACCTTAGGTTTTGACGAAATGGTCGAGAATGCGGATATCGTGATAACCGGTGAGGGTAGAATTGACGGTCAATCACTTTTCGGCAAGGTTCCAATGGGTGTGGCTAAACGTGCAAAAAAGAAGGGAAAGCCTACTATAGCGATTGTTGGCTCTATCGGGCCTGGCTCTGAGTCTCTCTATGAGCATGGATTAGACTCCATAGTAACTATAGTAAACGGTCCAATTTCTTTAGAAGCTGCAATGTCTCAAGCCTATGCCCTTACTGTAGATTCGGCTGAGAGAGCTTTTCGTTTAATAAAACTGGGATCTGCATCGTAGATCAAGTAAATATGTCTTGAATTATCTAGCCTTCTAGAATAGGGCTAAATATCTTTTTGAATGACATGAAAAAACACGCTATCTCCTCCGGTTAAGGAGAGGAAGCGTGTTTTTGCTTGCACCTATCAGAAAGTATAACTTTCGGGTGGCATCTAGTAGCCGCCTGCGCCAGCCAAGATTTCTTTATACAACATTATACATTTGTCCAGTCATATTCATGAATTGGGGTTGGGCAGGTTGTAAGAACTCAACTTGTTGGTTTAGTTTGAAAATGGGCTTAAAAATATGATACTATGTTGGCGTGCGTAATTTCTTTGAGGTGAAAAAAATAATGTCTGAATTTAAGGAATCGACCAAATCAGATTTATTATCAAGAAAACTCAATAGAAGGCGGTTGTTGGGGATGGGGTTGTTCGGATCGCTTCTTTTAGCTGGGGGGTTAAAGATGTCTCCTGTAGGGAAAGTAATGGGAACCAGTTATGAGGAAACCCAGGGAGAATCTATCGAAGAGGTTAAAGTTCGCCCTCAACCTTCGAAATGGTCTGATCAAGATGTTACTGTTGCCTGGCTAGGGCATGCAACCTTTCTGATTAATTTCTTTGGTACCCGTATCCTGGTTGACCCTGCTCTTGAAAACAGGATTGGGATAACTCCGTTAGGTGACTATACAATTGGTCCAAAGCGTTATGTAGAGCCAGCCTTAAGAGCAGAGGAACTCGGACCTATAGACTTGATCCTGCTTTCTCACGCCCATACGGATCATTTTGATTATCCCACCCTGAAAAAAGTCGAATCATCTAAAACGCCTGTTATAACTGCGAAAAATACGTCCCCCTTACTGGAAGGGGTGGGTTTTGCTTCAGTGAAAGAGCTGCACTGGCAGGATAGGAAAACTGTAAGTGGAGTTACGATAAAAGCAATTGAAGGAAAGCATTGGGGAGCCAGGTTGCCCTGGCAAAAAGGCATGGAAGCTAATAGCTTATTAATATCCAAGAACGGAGCAAACATTTTTTTCGGTGCAGATACGGGGTATACTTCCAAAATTAGTGAACAGCTAAGAGATATAAAGATTGATTTAGCTATTATGGGTATTGCTGCTTATTCACCAAAGTCTTTTGAGGCCAGGCATGCTACTCCAGAACAAGCCTGGGAGATGGGCGAGGAAATGAAGGCAAAATGGATCGTACCGATGCACTGGGGAACCTTTAAGCTGTCTCAAGAGCCGATGGATGAACCAATTTCAAGATTTCGAGTAGCAGCAGCCGGTAAAATGGATAAGGTGGCAATTCAGGAAATTGGCGGAACATGGGTTATGCCCAAAAGCTAGATCAAATAACTGAATTTCGTCTGGTCTATGTTTGATGCCTTCATATGTATCATATAAAGATATCCTAGCGGATATGTTTAGTAAGCCTGCACTAGTGTGCAGGCTTACTAAACATAAGGAAGTATTTTCGCTTATATGAATTTCACTAACCTAATTTCACTAACCTAATCTTATTATGATCATCCTCCAGTATTGAGGATAGGGGATAAGGAATTTACTTGTCTCCCTCTTCCGGTACTATACAAAGAAAAATAAACCTCTCATCACCTATGTTCTTGAATTGATGCATTTTTTCACTGGGAACGTAAGCAAAGCCGCCTGCTTCGACTTCATAGTCCTTGCCATCTAAATGAAGGGAACCTTTGCCGCTCAAAAAATAGTTGATATGAGGCCATGGATGGGTATGCTTTGGAGTATAGCCATCCGGATCCAGCTCGAAAACCCTCATCACATATCCATCCCAACCTTCATCGGGGGAAATAAGGGTTTTCTTCAAGGCATTTTTTACTTCTGGGTTGTTAATTCTTGTTCCGAGTAAATCCTTAACATGGGATACAATCATTTTTCGTTCCTCCTTTACCATTCTGGACACTTGTAAAACTTGTTATTTGCTTGTTTATTCTAACCGGCTTAAGGGCAGGGTAATAATTATATTATAAGAAATAAACAGAAAATATCCTGTCGTTTTTTATATAGTTATGTAAATAGAACTCGGTGTACTTGTCGAAAAGCAGGAATTTATTCATTTATGCTTAAGTATTTACAGCAAAAGGAATTTTATTGCTTAACATCATCGTAGTTGGCGGAATTTAACCTAGCTTTGAGAAGTTTAGATTGTGAGGGAGATTTTGATGCTTGAGAAAGAATTAAACTTTAAGTTAACTGATCGGAATTTCCTCACCTTTTTTCTTTCAGTTATTTCCATCCTGGTAGTGCTGGTTTTAACAAATGAGTTTTACTTTATATTTAAAGAACACACATTTACAGTTCTACATACGTCTTTAGATACAATTAGTGTTGCACTCTGTTTTACTGTAGCTGTACAAGGGTGGTTAATATTCTCAGATAACCCATCGGACAAGCGTCTTAGGCTTGCCGCTTTGTTTATGGCTATTGCCTTGTTTGACTTAATGCATATTAATTTTATTCAAAACAGTTATGCTTTTAGGTCGGAAGGTTATGTAGAGAAAATAATCTGGTTTGGAATATTCGCCCGTTTGACAGCTGCAATAGCCGGTATAATTCTAATTATCAAGGTGGACACCAGACCATACCAGGGGAAGAAATACAAGCTTTTTGCATGTTCTTTAATGTATTTTCTGTTTATTAGCAGTTTTATTATATTTTTTAAGGATTATTTGCCTGCTTTATTGATTGCGGGACATGGTCCGACACTGGTTCGTAAGGGAATAGAATATCTAATCATATCATTACATCTAATTTCGATTGTGCTTCTTGTTCAGGCGAACAAGAGAGGTCAACAGGCGGGCAATCTTACTCTATTCATAGCAATGCTGTTTTTATTGCTGGGAAGTTTAATGTTTACATCATATCTGAATTCTTTCGATTCAATTTATCTCATGGCCCATATCCTTAAGGTCCTGGGATATGCTTTTCTTCTTAAAGCAGTTTTTTATACTGTTATTGAAAAGCCGTTTGCCTTTGATCGAATGCTGAAGGAAGAAAAATTGAAAACAGCTGAGGAGTTTAAAAAGACAATACAGATACTGCCGAATATTGTTTTTAAATTTAAAAAAGATGATACGGATGGTAAGTTTTATAATGTTTTTTGGGAAGGGG
>JAJZSC010000311.1 GCA_021849995.1 Bacillota bacterium
AATAATTCAAGTAAGTAATTTTATCGGGTTTATCCTGGAAGAAGCAATCAAGCGTGAGATAAAGGAAATAGTTTTATTAGGTCATGTAGGAAAGTTAATTAAAGTCTCCGGAGGAATATTCCATACTCACAATAGAATAGCTGATGCCAGAATGGAAATTTTAATTGCAAATGCTGCACTTGCCGGGATTCCTTTAGAAATATTGGAAGGTCTATATAAGTATCCTACAGTTGAAGGAGCTGCAAGTGAATTAATCGCCAGTGGTCACCAAAATCTCTTCCATATATTAGCCGAGAAAGCAAGTTTGAAGGCAAAGGAGTTCATTCGAAGTGACATAAAAATCGGCGCTGTCTTCACCTTGCTCAATGGAGATTTTATCGGATGGGATAAGGAAGCAGTAGAAATCATTTTAAAAGGCGGCTGGGCGTGGCCGACGCTTTAATTTCTTAGATTACAATCTGGGTTCTTGCAGGATTTTTGTTAGTAATCTAGAATTATAGTAATAGTGTTTTTAGTAATAATTCTGAAAAATAAACAATAAATACTTATTAAAACAACTTCAAATTGCTCTGGGGTCCTCAATGGAGGATAATAGGGAAGCCGGTGAGAATCCGGAGCGGTCCCGCCACTGTGAGAAGGGAGTTTTCTTCAGTAACCCACTGGAGTACCGGGAAGGGGAAGAAAATGATGATCTTGAGCCAGGAGACCTGCCCCAAGAGTTTACTAATCCTACGGGCGATAGGTAATGTAAGTTTTACAAAAATACATTATGAGCCGAAAAGGCTCATTTTTGCTTCTATAAACTGGAAATATTGGGGTGGCTTTGATGATAGTAATTATTGGTTGCGGCCCAGGGCATGAAGATTGGATTCCGCCTGCTACATATGCAGCAGTAAAATCATGTGATGTCATTCTTGGTTCAGCAAGGTTAGCTAACCTATTTTCAATGGGGGACAAGGAGTATCATCCCCTGACCGGAGACTTGAAACAGGCTATCGTTGTTATTAGAACTACTTTAATAGCAGGCAAGACGATAGGAGTTTTAGTTTCGGGAGATCCAGGGTTCTACAGTTTGCTGTCAATGATAACGCGGGAGTTTCCGGATCAAAACTTAAAGGTATACCCGGGGATAAGCTCTCTTCAATTGGCTTTTGCCAGAGCAAATATTCCTTGGCAGGATGCCGATTTTATTAGCGTTCATGGAAGAGATATCAAAACAATCCGGCCAGATTTCAAGAAACCAATGGCAATTCTAACTGGATCAGATAATACTCCCCAAAAAATAGCCCGAATGTTTTTAGTGAAGGGCTTGAATCCAAGTATTTCTGTTGGTAGTTCACTAGGTTATGAAAATGAAGTATGGTTCTCGATGGATGCTCAAAACCTTGCTCATGACGTTAGGGAACTGAAAAATTCAATTGTTATCGTTCATCCGCTGAAGACACCACCAGAAGAAAAAACAAGAATGGGGATCCCTGATCACGAATTTGTTCGAGGGGACGTTCCCATGACGAAAGCGGAAATCAGAGTTCAAGTCTTGGCCAAGGCATGTATCTCCCCTAGTGATAATGTACTCGATATCGGTGCTGGCACAGGTAGTATCAGTATTGAAGCTGCAATGTTTGCCAAAAAGGGAACGGTATATGCGGTTGAAAGCAATACTGAGGCTCAAAAGCTAATCTTAACTAACTGCCGCAAGTTTGATGTTTTCAATGTAGAACTTATTCCTGGCTGGGCACCCGATGTATTTAGTCTAATTCCGCCTGTTGATGTTTGTATTATTGGTGGCAGTAAGGGAAGATTAGTTGAGATTATTGATAATGCTCCTCTGAAAGAGGGGGGACGTTTGGTTATTACCGCTGTTACTTTGGAGACAGCCTTTAATTCTTTAAGCCTTCTTAACCAGAAGGGTTATTCTGCCATTGAAACCGTTTCATTGCAAGTAGTTCGTTGGCCACAAACAAGCAACCTGCATCTAGCTCAAGCTTTAAATCCTGTTTTCATTATTTCAGCAGTTAAAGGAGGAAGAGAATGAATACATCTTTAGGTAGGTTTTATGGAGTTGGAGTCGGACCTGGAGATCCAAACTTATTGACTTTAAGAGCGGTAGAAGTGCTACAATCGGTCGATATAATCGCTCTCCCGAAGTCCCGGCTCGATAGAGAGAGTGTAGCATGGGATATTGCCAAAAATCATTGTCGCCAGGGTGTGCGTTTGCTTGAACTTGAGATGCCGATGACCGATAATCGAGAAACACTTGAAAATGCCTGGAGTACCGGCGCCCAACAAGTTTCTGAAGAGTTAAAACTGGGTAATTCAGTTGCTTTTATAACTTTAGGGGATCCATCCTTGTACAGCACCTATAGTTATGTTTTAAAGCATCTTATGCGCCTTACTCCAAACCTCATGGTGGAAACCATTCCAGGGATTACGGCAATGTCAGCTGCAGCAGCAAAAATCAACCTGCCTCTAGCAACTGGTGATGAACCATTGCTTGTTCTGCCAAGTGCTGAAGATGTTGATAAGTATACTGAATTTCCGAATCTTGTCCTTATGAAGGTCTCTCGCAGGCTTCCTCAGCTTTTGACAACCCTTTCACAGGCGAAAAAAGAAGCTGTCTTGCTCACGAGAATAGGTCAAAAAGGGGAAGAGATTTGCAGATCACCAATAGCCTCGGATTTTTCCGAAGGGAAAATTGACTATTTAAGCCTTATGTTAGTAAGGGAGGAAAACGAGTAAGATGGGTAAGGTCATATTTGTTGGAGCAGGTCCTGGAGATCCGGAACTTATAACAATTAAGGGTTCAATGGCTATAGCTGAGGCTGACAGGATAATATACGCGGGCTCATTGGTTAATCCTGCGCTCTTAGAATTGGCAAAGCCTGGTACACCAGTTCATGACAGTTCAGTTCTTACTCTCGAACAAGTTATAGAACTTATAGAAAATGCCGTTCATTCTGGAGAAAAGGTTGTTCGCTTACACACAGGGGACCCTTCGATATATGGGGCAATTCAGGAACAAATTGTTGCTTTGGAAAGTAAAGGAATTGACTATTCTATAATTCCCGGTGTAAGTTCAGTTTTTGCAGCTGCCGCATCTATCAAGAAAGAGTTCACTCTTCCTGGAATAAGCCAGACTTTGATACTGACAAGATTAGCAGGCCGAACCCCTGTACCTGAACAGGAAGACTTAAAAAGCTTGGCTAAACATCGCACAAGCATGGCTATTTTCCTAAGTATTCAGGACATTGGTTCGGTGGTTAGCGCCCTGTTAGAAGGATATTCTAAAGACACTCCTGTAGCTGTGGTTTATCGGGCAAGCTGGAAGGACGAGCAGGTAATCAGAGGAACGCTTGAAACTATTAAAGAGCAAGTTAAAGAGGCTGGCATCCGTAAACAGGCTCAAATACTGGTTGGTGATTTTTTAGGTTCCCAGTTTGAACGATCTAAATTATACGATCCTTCCTTCAGCCATGAGTATCGAGAAGGAACTTTATCCGGGAAGGTATTGACGTGAGAAATGAGAATAAGCTAGGTATTCTTGCTCTAACTAACGACGGCTTAAAAATAGCAAGCCATTTATATGAAAAGTTTGGGGATTCCATAATTTATATCCATGAAAGCAGTTGCAAGGATTTTGCTGATTGTAAAGTTAGGCAGAAAATTAAGGTATTTAAGCATTTACGGGATATTATTCATGAAGTCTGGAGTACCCATTCTTCCTTAATCTTTATTATGGCTACAGGGATTGTTGTGAGGCAAATAGCGTCTCTGATCTCTAGTAAGGACAGGGATCCCGCTGTAATTGTTATCGATGATTTGGGGAAGTTCGTTGTACCTATTCTATCTGGGCACTTAGGAGGAGCAAATGCTCTGGCCAGAACCATTGCTGATCAATTGCAAGCAATTCCGGTGATTACTACTGCAACTGATAACCGGGGTTTTGTCGCACCAGATGAATATGCCAGGATACTTGATTGGAAAGTAGAGGATCTAAAAAGTCTACCTAGTATAAATAGAAAACTGCTTGAACAAGGGTATCTTACTTTGGCATCTGAATGGGAACTTAACCCAGATCATCCTCTTCTTAAAGACTCTTCTTATATTTTGACTGATAAGCAAGAAGACGCTGATGTAGTAATTAGTGCTAAAACCAGGGCCAGAGGGGTAGCTAATAAAAGTTCAACCTATGAAAGTGTAACCCATGAAAATGTGACCCATGAAAGTGTAACTTATAGTAGTAATTTAAGTTTAAAGCTAGTACCGCCAGTGTTTAGCGTCGGAATTGGCTGTAGGTTTGGGACTCCCGAAAAAGATATCTTCACGGCACTTAGATTGGCGTTTGATAACTTGGGTATTGCGCTAAAGGGAATTAAGGTAATCTGCAGCATCTCTCTTAAACAGAGCGAACCAGGTCTCGTGGAGGCAGCGAAATTATTAGATGTGCCTTTTAAAACCTTTCCACCTGAACAGATTCAAGAGGTTAATGAACAGAATGGTTTAGTCAAATCAAGTTTTGTAAGGGAAAAGATAGGGGTTGATGGAGTATGCGAGGCAGCGAGTTTATTGGGAACCCAAAATGGGAGGCTTATTCTCCCGAAATTGAAGGTCGGTCCGGTAACGGTTGCGGTCAGCGAGGAAAGATATTTGTAGTCGGAATCGGTCCTGGTGACGCAGATCATATGACGTTTCGGGCTAGGACTGTCTGGTCGGAAGTAGAGATTGTGGCCGGATATAAAACATATGTTGATTTAATTCGTCCTTTGTTAACTGGCCAAAAGATTTTGTCTACTGGTATGCGTCAAGAGATCGAACGATGTCAGGAAGTTGTCCGACTAGCAGGAGAAGGTCAGAGGATAGCCTTAATTAGCAGCGGGGATGCTGGTATATATGGG
>JAJZSC010000312.1 GCA_021849995.1 Bacillota bacterium
AAAGGTTGGATAAAAGGATAAGTTAGTGCAAATGCTGAAACTATGGCCGCGATACCATTTTTGTTTAAGGCGAGAGATATATAATCGTTGTCACAAGTATCTAAAGCTAGACAATAATTGATTGTTGGCTTAATATCGGCATCAGACGTGAAATATTAAAGTAAGCTACATGGCGTTTTAGTTTTAAGGGGGTAAAGTATGGACTTTGCCGGAAGAGACAAAGCATCCTACGTGAGGGAAACATTTAATCAAATTGCCAGCCGCTACGATTTACTAAATACCCTGATGAGTTTCGGTTTGGATAAAGGATGGAGGAAAAAAGCCGTAAAAGTTGTTCAAGCCAAGCCTGGGATGCGGGTACTTGATGTGTGTTGCGGTACTGGTCAGTTGTCGATGGAATTAGCCGGGGCAGTAAGTCCAAACGGGGAAGTAACAGGGCTGGATTTTTCTGAGAATATGCTGGAAGTTGCTAAACAGAATACAAGTAATTTTGCTAACAGAGACTTAGTTTCGTTCATTCAGGGAGATGCTATGTCCCTTCCTTTTAATGAAAACTCTTTTGATGGAGCTACAGTGGGGTGGGGACTAAGAAATTTGCCAGATTTGAAAAAGGGTATCAGTGAGATGGCTAGAGTTGTGAAGCCAGGAGGATATGTTGTATCACTTGATATGGCTAAACCTTCTTGGCCTGTATTTAAACAAATATACTGGCTTTATTTTGAACGACTTGTGCCTCTAATGGGAAAGATATGGGCCGGAAAATCCAAGGCTTACCAATATTTGCATGATTCAGCACGTGAGTTTCCTTCACAGCAGCGTTTGGCTATGATATTTCAAGAGTGTGGTTTGGTGGATACTGGCTATATTAATTTAGCCGGGGGTGTAGTAGCAATTGTCAAAGGTAAAAAACCGTAATATCAGGAATTTTTTGTTTGATTTTATTAGGCTTAAGCAGTTTGGTATTTACGTTGAATCCGGGGAAAACTCCGGATTTTTCTATTAAGAGTCTTTACTCGCAAATAATTGTGTCAAATATTTTAACTGATAAGAGGGATTTTTAGCAATGTACATATTTTTAGCCAAAAAGATCAGACTATAATCAGTAAACAATAATAATTGGGAGGGGTTTCTAGATGAAGGTTCAAGACATTATGTCTAATAAGGTTATGTGGGTAGCACCTGATACATCTTTAGTTGAGGTGTCTAAAATACTCGCTGCATCTGATATTGGTTCTGTTCCAGTATGTCAGCAAGATAAAGTTATTGGAATAATAACTGACAGGGATATCATAGTGAGATGCGTTGCCCAAGGAAAGAATCCTCAGAATACCATGGTTCAAGAGGTAATGACTAAAGATGTCATTATAGTATCACCTGAAGAAGATATTCATAAGGCCGCAGATTTGATGGCGAAAAAACAGATTAGAAGACTACCTGTGGTTTCATCAGGGAGACTGGTTGGGTTTTTAGCCATTGGGGATATGGCAGTAGAGACGATTCATATTGATGAGGCCGGGCAGGCATTAAGTAATATTTCTCAAGGAGTTCATCATTGATAGGAAGGAGATAACGTAATGAGTGATGTGAGTGATAAAATTGAGCTAGGAACATGGGGTGCATTTCGGACTGGTTGGTGGATACTCCACGTGGTTAGCATTATAGTAGTTGGCTATATAGGTTACTGGTTAGGTCTAAGTCGCTAGAATTATTAATTTTTAAAAATTACTAGAACAAGCGTTGAGATTTCAACGCTTATTCTTTTACGTAAATAGCTTATGTGGTAAAATATCCTAGTAGCGATTGAGAAGGATGTGGATATATGTTGGAGTTAAAAGCCGGATTAACCGGAAAAGCTGAAAAGATTGTCAAGATTGATAATACTGCCAAAACTTTAGGGAGTGGCTCGTTAGATGTATACGGAACTCCTGCCTTAGTTGCTCTTATGGAAGCAGCAGCAGTTAGGGCCTTAGATTTACCTTCTGGTCAATCCAGTGTAGGTGTTTCGCTTGATATCAAACATCTTGCTGCGACCCCTGTAGGCATGAAAGTTTGGGCTTTGGCAGAACTCACTGAGGTTGACCGTCGTCGTTTGGTATTTAATGTAGAAGCATTTGATGAAGTGGAAAAGATAGGACACGGCACACATGAGCGGTTTCTAATTGACGAGGAGAAGTTTTTCAACAAGACTATGGCTAAGAATTTGCAAACAGGGGAATAACAGTGCAAAGCTATTATACCGTTACTACTACGGAAATATGGGAGCAGGTCATCGACAAATCACGTTTTATAGGGATAGTATGCCCTGTCACCGATGTTGAAGAAGTAGAGATACAACTATTATCTATAAAAGAGAAGTATCCAAACGCCAGGCACTATTGTTATGCCTATAGGCTTTATGATGGTCATTTAGAGAAGTCAACGGATGATGGTGAACCACAAGGAACCGGTGGCAGGCCTATCCTGGAAATCTTACAGCACCGTAAGGTCTGGAACGTCCTTGTAGTAGTCGTAAGATATTTCGGGGGAATTCTTCTTGGAACAGGTGGTCTTACCCGGGCCTATGGTGGAACTGCACGTCAAGTAATAGACAAGATACACCTGGATTATCTTGTTCCTCATGTCCGATTTTTCTTGACTATTTCCTATACCTGGTACGAGCCTTTAAGGTATCAGTTTAAAATGAAACCTTGGATAATAAACGAAGAAGAGTTTTTGGCTGATATACGGTTGGAGGTATTAGTTCCACTTGAGGATCAGGATAAGTTTATTGATTGGATAAATGATTTTACCCAGCGACAGGCAATTATCCAGAAATTAGAGGTTATCCTGAGATCTCCTAAAGTATTTTAATTATTAAACTATTATAATTTCAAATACAGCTATACAGAACGGCTTTGAGAAAATGATAATAGTCACTTGTCAGTGAGACTAAAGTATTATACAATATTCGTAGTGAAAGAAGTAACAAGAACTAATAAGCTTAACAAGTTTTAGAAGGGAGCGGGTTGAGGTGTTAGCATGGGTGCCTGTACTGATGATTGGAGGTTTTTTTCTCGGCTGTTGTGTAGTAATATCAGCATCTTGTTATCAAATTGCTAAAACAATACGCCAGACCCCAAAGAAATTAAAGCAAATCCCAACTTTTAGTCAGGCCTAAATTCAGTATCAAAGATTTAGCGTTTACTTTGATGACATATATACCTTTATAAAATATTAAATGGCAGAATAATCCCCTTTCAATACTAGCAAAATAAGTAGACACCAATCGGTGTCTACTTTTTGTTCAGCACCAACCAAGATTTTTTCACAACTGGAAGGTGGAATATGTGCTTACTCCTGGTCACTGGACGTTTCTAATTTTTGTTATTTTAATTATCACTGCTCTTGCCTATCGGAAACAACCTGTAATAGCTGCAGCTATAGGTCTGTTTGCTGTTGGATTGATGCAAGAATATAGCATCTCTGGAGCAATTCAAGTATCGTTTCGGGCCGTGAGTTTGGCCACCAGAAATTTATTGTCCGTAATTCTTTTAATAGGGATGGTAGTCGCTTTAAGTGATTTAATGCAGAAGACAAAGGCAGACCTAATTCTAACAGCACCTTTAAGAAAACTAAGAAAGCCTGTTCACATTTATTGGATCGGCGGAATGGTTATGTGGGGCCTTACCTTGTTGCTGTGGCCGACTCCTGCGGTAACATTATTGGGAGCTGTATTAGTTCCTACATTTAAAAAGATAGGCATAAACCCTTTGGGTATAGCTGTTAGTCTCACTATTTTTGGTGAAGGATTAGGTTTATCTGGAGATTTTATCATTCAGGGTGCCCCTTCTGTACTAAGTAGAGCGACTGGTATCTCAGTTGCAAAAATTCTTCAGGTTTCTTTTCCATTGGTATTGATAAGTGGCTTAACTGCAGCAGTTATTGGGTACTGGACAGTTTTCAGACTGACAAAACAAACTGTTTTATTCGAGCCAGTTGAACTCTATGAAGCTCAGTACAATAGTTTGGCCAAGGTTAGTGCAGGCTTAATCGCAGTGTCTTATGCCTTAACGGTTTTCGCTATAGTATGGTGGCAGGTTAGGGGCGAAGCAGCAAGTGCTATAACGGGAGGAGTAACCTTATTAGTCATTACGGTAATTTCAATTTTAAAAGATAAAAACAAGGTTTATTCAACCTTTGTAGAATATATAAAAAATGGCCTGAAGTTTTCAATGGGTGTTTTCGCGCCAGTTGTTATCATGTCGGGATTTTTCTTTATGGGAACCCAAGCAGGAGCCCATGAAATACTGATGCTAAATGGTTCAGGATATTTCGCGGATTTTGCTACCGAAATATCAACCCGGTTTTTTCTTAACAAGTGGAACATTGGGTTGATTATCATGATTGCAGCCATATTAGGAGCATTAGACGGTTCAGGTTTCTCAGCAATTCCTCTGGCAGGTGGGATAGCTGTGGCCTTGAGTCAGGTTGTACATTTACCAGCAGTTCAATTTGCCGTCTTGGGACAAGTTGTAGGAATATGGACTGGGGCAGCATTGGTTCCATGGGGATTTAGCGCAGTAACAGCTGCTGTAACAGGAGTGGAAGCAATGAAGTTGGCTAGAATTAGTTTTCCTGCCTATTTGGCGGCTATTTTTGCAGCTTATTTTTGGACAATGCTTAATGTCTAATTAATACTAATAACACTTTGGTTACGGCCTAATTGCTTAGCTTGGTACAGAGCGTTATCGGCACGGGCAATAATAGAACTAATTGAATCATCAGGATCCCAAAGAGTTGCGCCTATACTTACGGTTATTGAAACTAACTCACCTGTTTGGGGGTAAACTATTTCAGTTTGTTCTACTATATTTCGGATTTTCTCACTTATTGAGAAAATTACATCCTGATT
>JAJZSC010000313.1 GCA_021849995.1 Bacillota bacterium
ACTTAGGCCGCTCTGAAGAAAGGAAGAGCGGAATATTGCCTTGTCACCGAACTTTGAACGGATACTATCAACTACTTGGTCGGCCTTGCGTTGTTTTTCTTCGGCTTTAGTAAAGATGGTCATCTGTCGGAAATCGTTGCTGCAGAACTCAGAAACCCTAACACCTAAATGTCTGACAGGTTGGAAGTTCCATAATTCATCAAACAGTTGGCAGGCGATTTGGTGAATTGTGTTAGTACAATCAGTGGGGGTAGAGATTTTTCTTTGATGAGAACAGGAGTAGAATTCATTAGTTTTTAGGGAAACTGAGATTAGCTGAGTGCAAAAGTCCACTTCCCTTAATCTTGTCGCAACAGTTTCGACCAACGAAAGGAGAACTAAATGGGCGGTCTTTCTATCCTCGACATCAAATGGAATTGTAGTTGAGTTGCCGATTCCTTTCATAACAATACGCCGGCCTTCTCTGACAGGGGAAACGTCAAATCCGTTTGCATAGTTCCAGATCATTACGCCGTGGCTCTTGAGGAAAAGTTTTAGCATTTCAAGTTCTTTGTTAGCCAGATCTCCGATAGTGTTAATTGCTCGGCTGCGAAGCTTGCGTGCTGTTCTACTCCCCACCATGAATAGCTCCTCGATTGGAAGGGGCCACATTTTTGAAGGGATTTCTTCCGGAAATAAAGTGTGAACCATATCCGGCTTTTTTAGTTCTGAGGCCATTTTTGCCAGTAGTTTGTTAGTGGAAACTCCGAGATTGACCGTAAACCCTAATTCATTCTTAATCCGGTCTTTGATAGTATAGGCTGTTTGCAGTGCATCTCCGAACAGGGCTTCCATGTTGGTATAGTCCAAAAAATACTCATCGATTGAATATTGCTCTATTGCCGGGGAGTATTCCCTTAAGATTTCCTTCATGGCATAACTGCACTGCATATAAAGCTTATAATTCGGGGGGACTATTACAAGATCCGGACATTTGGCTTTAGCCGAAAACAGGGTTTCACCAGTTTGGATCTTGTAGGGTTTGGTCGGAATGGATTTTGTCAGAACAATCCCGTGTCTGATTGTCGGGTCCCCTCCAACGACAGAGGGGATGGTACGCAAATCCAGCGGGTCACCGTGCTGAAGTCTGTGAACCGCTTCCCAAGAGAGATAAGCAGAATTGACATCGATATGAAAAACAACTCTCTTCTTATGATTAGTCACCTTGATCGCCCCTGATCCTACTCACTAAAATGCCATTAAATAAGGTTCTGCCTTATTATATTATCAGAACACCTGTTTTATGTATAGGGGAATATATGTTCAAAAATTAGGGAAAATAATCCACAGAACAAAAAGCCCGGGAGAACCTTCTTTATGAAGGAACTTCCGGGCTTATGGCTTTTGTTAACTAAACTAATTCTTGCTCTTTCATCTCGTTTATCGAGGATAAGTTAATTACTACTTATTTTCTTCTTGCTTTACGAAAGTACCTTCGCTACCACAGGTGCATTTTTTCGGTTTGCAGCGACCTTCCTTTGTGGAGCCACATTTGGTACATACAAATACTCCCACAGGTTCACCCTCCTTAAAGAATATATTTTGCCGATGGCAATGGAAACCATCCAAGGCGCTTCTGTCCGTATACTAGAAAGTATACCTTTCATGGTGTATAAAGGCAACTAGGGGTTAGGGGGAGTGTGGTTAGTGGGAGCCAAGGTTGAAATAGATAATAAATGTGGTCCCCGAAACTCCTGACTGTATCTTCATCTGAGCTTTATGATTTTCTAGGATACTGTAGCAAACCGCAAGCCCTAACCCTGTACCCGTTTCCTTGGTTGTAAGGAAAGGGGTACCGATTTTCTCCAAAATCTCCGGCGGTATTCCAGGCCCTTCATCCCTAATCTCCAAGACTGTGTTAGCTTTATGTGCAGAGGTTCTTATGGTTAGAGTCCGGCCTTTTTCCATCGCTTCCAATCCGTTGCGGGCCAAATTCAGGATTACTTGAATAATTTGTTTCTGATCCAAATTAGTTTTGGGGACTTCATTTAATTGAAGATCTAGGAATTGCTCCCGGCGAATGGCATCTGAATTCAGGAGTGGTAAGACTGTCCTGATAACCCATAAAATTGAATTGGGTTGACCCGTCTTTGTGGTTTAGACTTTTAAATTCCTAGATTATGTAAACTGAGTTTGATCACGTTCCGGACTGAGCCACTGGTGTATTTTGATCGCAAGTTCTAGGGCGAAACGCTTGTCAGGTTGCAGATAGGTATCTCCTAGCAGTTCCTCGATTTTATTAAGTCTATGATAAAGTGACTGTCGCCGGATAAATAAATGATCAGCAGCCTCTTGCTTGTTTTGATTAGAAGATAAAAATACCTTCAAGGTTTGTAAAAGGTCTGTACCGTGCGTCTCATCATAATGCAGTATAGGCCCGAGATAATCCTCAATAAAAGCCTTTAGCAGGTGGTCTTCAGTGTTGTTCATAAACAGGCGCTCAACTCCGATCTCGGAGTAAAAAGGACTTAAAAGCTTTTGTGTTAAATTGAGTTCAAGCACCTGTTCGGCTTCTTGAAAGGCTCTCTTGATGAAATTGTAGTTAGTTAAAGGCCGGCTGACTCCAAAAAAAAGTTGGGAATAATCTTCGAAGGATTCAGAGCAAAATGATTTCAATTTATTAATAAACTGAACACAATGTTTTAACGGGTTGGTCGAATTATTTAAATCTATTAACAGCAGATATAGACGAAAACCTTTGTTTAAAGTAACAACTGAGAAACCTGAAGTATTCGCCAGAGATCTGATAAATCCGAGTAAATCGTCAAAAGGGGAATTAATAGAATATTCCTGAGTCTCTTTTCTTAATTCACAAACTGCTGCAAAACCTGTATTCCTTAACGAATCTTTAGTTTTAAAGCCTAGAACACTGCAAAGTTGCTCCTGGTTGTATAGTTTTCCTTTCAAAATATCATCAAGAAACCTGTTTTGAAATTCTAATGACCGCTCTTTTGAAAACATAGTGCGAAGAAGGATCTGGGCGATTGTATTTGCTGCGTAATCAAGAAGCTGAAGCAGATATTCCAGGTGAGAATTGTTTTTATACATTCCCAGATAGGCCATAGTATGTCCCATTGCCCGGACTGGGAAATAGACGATGCTTACAGAGCCATATTGGAATTCTCCGCCGCTTTCTTTCATTCCGACAGTATAAAAAGCCAGTTTAAGATTTTCAATCAGTTGCTCTTTGCTATTTCCCTTTGGTTCGGGCACAACGTACGAAGGTCCATCAAGCGAGATTAAGAATACCTGTGCTTTTACTGTCGTCTCCAGGTAATTAAGGATTCTAATCAGGCTATGACTTTGGATAGCTAATTTCTGCAGCCCTCTGGCGAACGATTCTAAATTGCGCAAGACTTTTGTCTGACGATCAACAATTATCTCGTGGAGATCTAAAGTGATATCAACAAAAGGAACAGAATCCCGAAATATTATGATGGGAAAATTATGTTTTTCAGCTAAATCGTTAACACGAGATCCAAGTTCTTTAACATGTGGACCTATTCTCAAACATAAACCTGCAGTTTTCCTCTGAATTAGTTTATGGACAAAGTCCAAAAGGTTTGATTCATTAGAACCTAGCGCTAATCCTGTGGAAAGAATAAGTTCACCGCCATTAAGAGATGAAACATTTTCGCTTGTTTCAAGGACATGTACCCATCGAATAGCACGATCCAAACCGTACTTCCCTGCAATGATTTCAGCTTTTTGAAATAATGGTCGGTTAATAATTTCTGCCACGGTTAAAACCATGTGATTGACCATGAATACCTCCACATGCTGCAAGCCAGATTTATTCAAAATATTGTGGCTAAATCAAGCTTATCAGAACTTTCCGTCTCAGGGAAGAGGATGTTCCAAAAAACAGTTTACAGATTGTCAAATGTTAAACCCTAAACTTCTGTCAAGATGTCTAATGAATATTCAGATTATTAAGTATAAGCTAAAAATAGAGAGTAAGACGTTTTCAGACAAGTCCGGTTAGTGGAGAGGGAGATGATTGAACATTGGTCATAGCAACTGAGAATACAAGGGTGATCGTCAGTGAGGATTGGTGCAAGAAATGTGGAATATGTATAGCTTTTTGCCCTAAGAAGGTGCTGGCGAGCGACGAGTTGGGGAGAGTCTTGGTTGTAAAGCCGGAAGAGTGCATAGCCTGCAAAATATGTGAGCGGCTGTGTCCGGATTTCGCCATAAACATCGAGGTGAGTAAAGATGAGTAAGGCACAATTAATGCAAGGTAACGAGGCCTGTGCTAAAGGGGCATTAGATGCAGGAGTACGTTTTTATGCGGGGTATCCAATTACTCCCTCGACTGAAATAGCAGAGTTTATGGCAGAAGAGCTGCCTCTTGTAGGGGGCACATTTATCCAGATGGAGGATGAAATTGCCAGCATGGCTGCCGTGATCGGGGCTTCCTTAGCTGGGGTTAAATCCTTGACTGCAACCAGTGGACCGGGGTTTTCCTTAAAGCAGGAGAATCTGGGTTACGCGATTCAAACAGAAGTCCCCTGTGTCGTGGTAAATGTGCAAAGAGGTGGACCGAGTACAGGACTTCCCACCGCCCCGGCTCAAGCAGATGTGATGCAGGCAAAATGGGGAACTCATGGAGACCATCCAATCATTGCCTTATGTCCTTCAACTGTGCAGGAGTGTTATGAATTAACGATCAAAGCCTTTAACATGGCTGAAGAATTCCGTATTCCCGTTATTATGCTAATGGATGAAGTGGTTGGCCACCTGCGCGAAAAGGTAGAGCTGTCTGAATCCCTTCCTATTATTAATAGAAAAAAGCCAGCAGTTTCTCC
>JAJZSC010000314.1 GCA_021849995.1 Bacillota bacterium
CTGGACTGGATGAGCAATATTATGGAAGGAATAGCAAAATTGGAAGAGGATTTGATTATAATTTTGGATCTGGGAAAGGTGTTAAATAGTAACGTGCACAGGCTTATGGAAGAGGTAATAATGGAAGAGGTAATATAAGAAAAAGGCGCTAAGAATCGGACTTCTATGAAAGGCAGGGGTGAAATTCCATATTTCAAAAGCCATGAGGCTCTAACATAAAGACCCACTAACTCCTTTATAAGGTTAGTGGGTCTTTATATGTACGCTCAGCATGCTTAAGGGTGAAATTACCTTGTGGAGGTTGATAGCGCCAATGACTAGGGTATTTGCCATAAGGTGGAAGTTAAAGGGCGCCGCAGCAACTTCCGGAGTTTTTTAATATAATTAGTGTTTGCGCAAATAGCCATTATCAAGAGCTTGGGTTATTATAGGCTCTCAGGCATGCGGCTGATGATAACATTTAATAAAATACGTAAAATGCGTTAATATTTCCTCTTTCTACATATAGGATTAATTTCCTGCCGGAGAATATTCTGAAAAAATAGCCAAATATCGACCGCGTTCGACATTGGCTGGGCGCCCGGGTTGGGAAAGTAAGCTAGCTTAATCAAGTTCTTGGGCGTAAACAAATTTAGCCTACCTGCCCGAAAGAGGGTGCGGAAGATGGGGAAAAAGACCCACTAATCTTCAGGGAAGCTTATTTATTGTATTTTCGTGCTTTGACCAATGCTTCGCACCGGTGAAGCGATTCAAATCGAGGGAGGTTGGCATAATTCAATCCAGAAGTAACAAAAGCAGGAAAATTCTGTAGTGGTACCGTAATATTAAAGTTACTGCGTATTTGTAACTTTAACTGAAAATATTGATGAAAATTATGCTTCTCATGGTATTTGGGAATGATTTAGCTGCATAAACCCTCATAAATCATGAGGAAGCAAAAGAAGGTGCTTCCATGGATTTATCCACCCTTATCTTGAAATTGAAAAAAAGTACGAACGATAAAACCTTTCGTATTCTTTTTGAAACTTTTTACCCCCAGGCCTATCAAACTGCGTATTTAATCAGCCGTGATGAACATTTGGCCAAGGATGCCACTCAAGAGGCTTTTATCAAGGCTTTTTCCTACCTGCACCAACTCAGGGAGCCGGAAAAGTTCAGGACATGGCTGATGAGCATTGTAAGTAATCAGACAATCGATATCCTTAAAAAGCACAAGAAGTTATTACCTGTTGAAGATATGGAAAAAGTTATTCCTTTGACCGGACACAAATATTCCGAGGCTAGTCCAATTGAGGAAATGTTTGAGCAGCAGGAGACAAAGAAATTTCTGCTTGGCCAGGTTTCGGCGTTACCCCTGTGTTACCGGCAGGTTGTCGTATTAAAATATTTCTGCGACTTTAAGGACCGGGAAATTGCCGGAGAACTTGGAATTAAAGAGGGAACAGTAAAATCAAGATTAAACCGCGCCAGATTAATTTTGAAGCGTAAAATTACTTCGGTAAAGAAAGCAGAGTTTCCGGGGGATATGAAAGGGGGTGCCCGGGTGTGAAGGAGCATAATATAGATTTGGAGAAGTTGCTCAGGGAAAGTCTAAAAGAGGCAGGGGAAAAAATACCTCTTCCGCCGGCGGATGATGTCTGGCGGGAAATATCGCAAGGATTGAAAAATAGCTCTCTTCAACGGGGAAGGAGTATACGCCGTAAATTTATTGCGGCGGCTGCAATTCTGGGTGTATCTGCCGGTAGCTTTTCGCTTATTTTTCCTCAAAAGGTTAATGCGATAGGAGAAAAAGTGATTCAGATTATAACCCAACTTTGGCGACATAATTTTCCATACTCAGTACTATCAAGGGTTTATAGGTGCGTTTGCTCAGGATTGTAGTAGAGAAAATAATGCGTAAATTTAGTTAAACTTATTGATTTATAGAGCTATTATCTGGTATATTTGTAGTAGATAAATATACTAGGAGAATGGCCATGTTTCTAAAAAAAGCACGAAAGTCATACAAAGGCAAAGTATATGAAACCTACGCGTTAACTGAATCTTATCGAGAAAACGGCAAGGTAAAACACCGCAATATATGTAATCTGGGCGCCTTGACGGACGAACAGGCTTCACGCATCCGGCTGGTTCTTCAAGCGCAACAAGCCCATGACGTATTCGTCGGTCCCCTGGTCGATGTAGTAGCCAAACAACACTTTCGATTTCTGGATGTTGCGGTGCTTGATCAAGTATGGCGCCAGTTTGATCTGCATGTGTTTTTTGAGTCGTCCCCTTTGGTGGAGGCGATGGCGATTAACCGATGCCTGCAACCCAAAAGCAAAATCCAGATTCAACAGTGGACTCAGAAAACCGTGCTGCCAAGATTGTTGAAACATACGTTCGATACGGACAATGAGTATGGCATTTATCGTGTTCTGGATCAAATCACGGACCGCGAAGCGGAACTGCAATTGCATCTTTACCGGAAGTTTAAGCAGATGGGCCACACCCTGGAACAGGCGGTTTTCTACGATATCACCTCCAGTTATTTTGAAGGGGGCAAGTGCATCCTCGCTGCTTACGGGTACTCCCGCGACCATCGGCCAGATCGGCTTCAGGTGAACATCGGCCTTGTCATTACCCCACAGGGATACCCGCTGTATTGGCGAGTGATGCCAGGAAATACCACCGATATCACCACCATCGAAGACATTCTGGGCGATCTCAGGCAACGGTTCGGGCTGACGGAGTGCCTGCTGGTCTTTGACCGGGGGATGGTTTCGGAGGACAATCTGCAAGCGATCGCATCGGAGCATTTGACGTATGTGTCCGCGATGGACAAGGATGAAATTCCAAAACTCCAATTGTTGCCGTCCGGCTTTCAGGAACGGGTCGTATCGCTGGACTGGAAATCCCATTTGCTGGAGGATGGATTTCAAGCCTATGATGAACATCTGGTTTATCGGGAACACGTCCGCCAGTCTAGGCGGTACATTCTGGCTTTTGATCGAAGGCTGCATGAAGACCAGCAGCGGCATCGACAGCAACTCGTCCAAAAGGCTAAAGATTTTGTCCACCGGTTGAATACGGAATTGGAGCAAGCCCAAAAAAGCCGGGATCCAGATAAACTGACTCGAAAAATCCAAAGCAATCTCCGAAAGTGGAACCTGCACAAGGTCTTTGCCTGGAGGTTGATACCATTGGCTTTGACAGTCCGAACGAAGAAAGGCAAAGAGCGAACGGTAAATTCGTTTGAAGTGACCTACACGATTCAGGAGGAAATCCTGAAGCAACAAGCTGCCATGGACGGCATCACTTGCTTTGTGACCAACCAACCCCCGGAAAAGCTTACGGCTGCGGAAACAATCCAATACTACCGGCGCAAAAATAAGATCGAGGAAGCGTTCCAGGAAATGAAACAATTTTTGCATCTTCGCCCGTTTTACGTAAGTCGAGAGAAGAGAGTCCGCGCCCATGTGAGCATATGCGTGCTCGGCTACCTCTTGTTAAATGCCATCGAACAACAATTAAGACAGCATGGGGAATCCCTTAACGTGATACATGCCCTGGAGCAACTGGGAGATTGCTTGCTCAACCGAATCGGGCCGAAAGACAGCGAGCGCTTTACGGAAAGCATCACCGAAGTGACGTCCGAGCAAAAACGGTTATTGGAAAAGTTGGGTTGCGAACATGTTGTCACCAAGAAATTTATCCATCAATTACTGGAACAACCTTCCATGTAGTAGCCAAAAAACAAAACTTCACATCCCGCAAACCCTTGTCACGCCTGTATCTGGAAAATTCTTACGCCAAACTTGGGTTATAACTCAAGTCACAGGAAATACGATAACCGTTAATACAAATGCGAGGGAAAATCCTAATACTGATACGGAAAGACCAACACCGCCTCCGCCCCCTGCGGAAGATACATTGCCCCCGGCAATAACCCCCAAAACTGTATCTTTGGAGGAAGCGAGAAAACTGTCGCCGTTCCCTTTTAGAGCTCCCAAATATCTACCCGATGGATTTAAACTTAAGAAAGTGAGTATAGTCAAATCTGAAGTGACGGCTGTCATTACCTTGGAATATGAACGAAAAAACAGTCAACTCTTCATATCTGAACAGAATATCATAGGTGAAATGAGCTTTTCGGATAATGTCAGGGCAGGTGAGGCTGAGATCCGGGAGATAGATGTTGCCGGTAACCGGGGAACAATGTTTATGTATCGTAATGGCTTGGTGGCGCTCCGTTTTTTAGCGGATGGCGTTAGGTACGACCTGAGAGGTTATGCTAAGTCCGAGGTTATGTTGAGGGTGGCTAATTCATTAATTGAATAATGAAGAACAATTGGAGCAGGGATTTTGCCCGGCTCCAATTGTTTATTTTTACGGAACATAAATATAGCTGGAAGAATCTGTTGTGGAACCGTTTTTGGCATTATGTAGTGCCCTGGTTCTATAGTATGCGCCGCCGGCTACGGCTATATATTTAGTACCCGTTACCGAAGCAGTTGAGTAACTTGTATAAGATTGACCGGTCAGGTCAACCCATTGGGAGCCGTCCCATTTTTGCAAATAAAGAGTTACAGTGACTGATGAAACCGTACTATAGGTATCCGTGTAACCGGTAATGCTGACTGTCCCTCCGCCCAGGTTATTAATACCACTACCGTATCCGGAGATCAGATAAATAGCCTGTACCCCCAGATTTCCAGGTTCAGCTTTTCGGGAAAAATCCACACAAGCCAAAGTCAAACCACTGAGTGGAGGGATAGATGTTGGAAAGACTGACCTGCAGGGAAAAGGAAATATTGCTACTGCGCGTAACCGGATACACACGGCCAGATATTGCAGAAGATCGGAA
>JAJZSC010000315.1 GCA_021849995.1 Bacillota bacterium
CGATCTCAAAGGCTACAAAAGATGCAATATAATCTGTTTTTGAGTACTGCCCTGTTTTAGGATCAACTTTTTGGGCGGTTCCAGTTTTTCCGGCAACTCTAATGCCGGGAATTTGAGCAGTTTTTCCGGTTCCTTTTGCAACGACCTCTTCCATGATTTTACTCATTTGTGAGGCGGTAGTATTTGATATTACCTGTCTTACAATCGTAAGTTTATTTTCTTTAATAACAACTCCATCAGGAGAAGTTACCTTTTCCACAACATAAGGTTTAAGCAAATTTCCACCGTTAGCTATAGCTGATATGGCTGTAAGAAGCTGGACTGGTGTTACTAGATTGGCTTGGCCGAAGGACATAGTGGCAAGGTCTATTTCACGTGACCTGTCCTGTGGTACCAGTAATCCATTTTCCTCTCCTGAGATGTCTATACCGGTCTTTGTTCCAAATCCAAAGGCTTTAAGATATGTATAGAAAGCAGGTTTGCCGAGTTTTATTCCAATTTGTGTTAAAACCACGTTTGAAGATAATTGCATTCCTTCGGAAAATGTCACGTTACCATGGGGTTTTTGGTCGGAGTCCCAGTTTGTGATAATCCGATTACCAACTTTATAAAATCCAGGGTCAGCAAAGTAGTCAGATGGAGAGACAATTCCCTCTTCTAAGGCTGCGGAACCAGTTATTACTTTGAAAGTTGATCCTGGTTCATAGGACATAGAGACGGCAAGATTACGTCTATCCTCCGCTGAACTTTCGTTATATTGGTTAGGATTAAATGTAGGCCGGGAGCCCATTCCAAGGATTTTTCCTGTCATTGGATCCATTGCCAAAATAGAGAGCCTTTTTGCTTTTGTAGTAGCTTGCAGATCATCTAGTTGTTGTTCTATAAGGTATTGAATAGTAGAATCTAATGTTAAGGATAGGTCTGATCCTGGCTGGGGGGCATCAAAGGGTTGTGAAGCATTAAAGATGGAACGCTGTTTAGAGTCCTGTTGGGCAGAGGAATAACCTTGACGGCCATATAGTATATCATCATAAAATGCTTCAATCCCCTCTACCCCATGTCCATCAAGTTTTACGATTCCTAGAGTTGAAGCAGCGATTTTTTCCATTGGATAAACACGCTTTTGTTCGTCGTTAAATCCTACGCCTGGAATTTTTAGTGCTATTATCTGTTCAGCTTTATTGATGTCTACTTGATGGGCAAGGCTAACCCAAGATAAATCTTTATTTAATTTATTTAATAATTCACTTTTATCAATTCCTAGAATTAAAGCAAGTTGCTGGGCAATTTCTTCCTTGGTTTTCTTTAACTGTCCTCCGGAGATTAGCGTAGAAAGTGTCTTAGGGTCTGCATATACTTCTTTTACTGGAACTGATTGGGCAAGCACATGACCTTGAGTATCAAATATATTTCCTCTCATGGGAATAATGCTTTGATCCTGTGTTCTGCGTATAACCCCTTTTGCTTTTAAGTCCGAAGATAGTATAACTTGAAGCCAGAATAGGCGTAGGATAATTAGTACTGTTATTAACGCTAGGATGATATAAATCCATTTTTCACGTGAAAAATATGTAACAGGTATTTTTCTATTCAAGATTATCCCTTCGCTTTCCTTATCTGCTATAGGTATTATAGCATACAAGTGAATGACTTAAGATAAAAATACAAAGACCCACGTAGTCTTAACTATCGATGGCCCTTTTTTAATGCCACCTCGCTAAGATTTCCGTGAGCCTGTAATTATTGTGTCCGTAAATACTATGGTAATTCAACAAATGGAATGTATTTTATTCAATTGCTGGGATATTTTAGTTGATAGTTATGAATTGTGTTTCTTTATCCCAAGTAATATAGGCGCGACAAAAAATCCAGACAGCAATCCACCTAAATGAGCATAATTATCTATTCGTGGTACGAGTAATCCAAACCCTAAGTTAATGAGAATCACAATTATTAGATTTGTGCCTAGGCCCGAACGCCAACGTTGAGGATTTCTTAAAGTGAAGAATAGAAGGCTTCCTAAAAGGCCAAAAATAGCCCCTGATGCTCCTGCAGAGACAGCATCACTAAAGAAGTAACTAGCAATACTTCCAGTTAATCCGCTTATAATATATATTGATAAAAACTTCCAACGGCCAAATACGTCTTCTGCAAAGGCTCCAAGGGCCATTAAGGCATAAAGGTTAAATATTAAGTGTACTAACCCAGTATGAATGAAAGTACTTGTAAGTAATCTCCAAAACTCTCCTTGATTAATTAAGGCGTTATGTTTAGCCCCAAATGCGATCAAAATCTGCCTGCTAAATTCTATATCAAAACCTTCATAGGTTAGGCCTTGAACCAAAAACATAACGATGAATATAAGTGAATAAATACCAATTAGAGTGTAGGCTGCATATGGAACAAAATTGGAGTTGGATGTTTTGAGTTTGGTGTTTGGTGATTTAAGTTCGTCATTTGTATCCGATCGGATGATCTGGAAAAGCCAGTCTATTATTGAAGAATCCTTACTTGGAGGATAAGGGAAAACTTCGCCGCTATGCAGGTCCAAGAACCAGGCTTGGATTCCGTATAAATTTGAATCTCTAAGGTTTTTTGAACTAACTCCTTGAGGACAGATAATGATGGCATCCCACTTTTTAAGAGTAGTAAATTTGTCCATAGGAGGCTTTTTTAAAGGTGTTTTTAAATAAGCGAATAATAAACCCCGACTGGTTTGTTCGTCAACGGCACACACCCACTCTTCATCCAGGATAACTATCTCCCAGCCAAATCTCTTAAGGCCTGCTAAAAACTGTTCTAACACTTTTTATCCTCCATTAAGGAAAAAAATAATTATTTGAAGGTAGGATTGACGTGGAAGGAAATGTTGATATTTTTAAATAGTGACCCATTACAGAAAGCTATTTGCTAAAACCAAATATTTAAGAAAACTTATGAAGATAAATATGTAATAATGCCAACGCTCATACCTGGAAACCGGTATGAGCGTTGCAGGTTTTTAAATATTAGTGCCGTTTAAAACCTCACTTAATTTCTCGGTTACATCTTTTAATTGTTCTGGGCTTGGAATATATTGTAATCTTAATATTTCTAACGTATTAAATCCACATTCATTTAATATTTCTTCAATTTGGCCGACACTTTGTCCGCTCCAACCGTACGAGCCGAAGGCAAGAGCAATACGGTTTTTAGGAGCGAGCCCTTTTAGATAAGACAAGAATCCTGCTACTGTGGGGAGAATGTTGTTGTTTAAGGTAGGAGAGCCTACACATATATATCTGGCGGAAAGTATATCTGTCATAATATCAGAGATATGGTTGGTTCTTAAATTCATAAGCTTTGTTACTATATTTTTACTCTCAAATGCATCTTGAACAGCAATAGCAATTCGCTCAGTTGAGCCCCACATACTATCATAAACAATAACAGCTTTGTTATTTGTATCATTACTTGCCCACTTAGAGTATAAATCAAAAATTCTTGAGATATTTGAATTCCAAATAACACCATGACTAGGGGCAATTACTTCAATTTCCAAGTCTTTGATACCGTTAAGAGTCTTTAATACTTGACTGCTGTACGGAAGCACAATATTGGCATAGTATTTAGCCGCTTCTTCAAGCACAATGTCTAGTGGGAATTCATTCTCAAATCTCTCACTTGAAGCAATATGCTGCCCAAATGCATCGTTGGAAAAGAGAATTTTTTCATCTGTCAAGTAAGTTACCATATTGTCTGGCCAGTGAATCATTGGAGTATGAACGAATTTCAAGGTTCTTCTTCCTAGGTTGAGTGTCTCCCCCGTCTTCATTATTTGGAAATTCCAGTTTTGCTTATAATGCGCCCTTAATCCTTTTTCTCCATTAGGAGAAGTAATAATTTGAGCATTTGATGCGACTTCCATGATACGGGGAAGAGCTCCGGAGTGGTCCATCTCTACGTGGTTAGATACTATATAGTCAATCCTCGACGGATCAATAACCGCAGAAATCCTTTCCAGCATTTCATCAAAAAGATAATGCTTTACGGTATCTATCAGAGTAATCTTCTCATCGATAATTAAATAAGCGTTATAGGTTGTTCCCCGTTGGGTCAGATACCCGTGGAAATTTCTGATGTCCCAATCGATACCTCCAACCCAGTATATGTTTTCCTTAATCTTAATAGGTTTCACTTTTCTATCACCTCATGTTTGTATTTTAATAATCCCTTAATGAAAGATCTCATCTATTGGGATGTTTTTCGAATAGAGTATGTAAGTGTCAGTTAACGCTGACCGAGAACGGCTCTAAGCATGTTAGGAATGCCATAGTTGTTTTTACCTGCGCCATAGCCAACTCTCTCAAGAGTCATTTGAGGAAACTCACTTTGTTTTGCGAGAGCACGAAGCAAAGAAGCACCAGTAGGTGTGATAAGTTCCCCAGTAATCCCTGACTCCTTAAATTTGAATCCTGGCAAAATTTCTAGGGTAGCTGGCGCTGGTAGAGGAAGAATTCCATGAGCACAATTTACAAAGCCCCGTGACCATGGAAGGATTGAAACTAGAACTTCATCCACTTCTAGAAGGTCAAGAGCAACAACTGAACCAACAATATCTACCAGGGAGTCTACTGCTCCAACTTCATGAAAATGTACTTCATTTATTGTGCTTGCGTGTACTTTGGCTTCTGCTTCAGCCAAAACTCGGAATACTTTTATAGCATTCTCTATTGCTCTCTCACTGAGATTACCTGTTGAAATCATTTTTACAATATCAGTATAACTCCTATGATGGGCTTGTATGTAACTGTCGTTAAGTCCATGATCATGATTGTGATCATGTTTGTGATAGA
>JAJZSC010000316.1 GCA_021849995.1 Bacillota bacterium
CCACATTAATGTGGCATATTTTTAGCCAATTTACTTAAACCTATTCTAGAGTTTTTTGCCTAATCTAAATTGACCATTTCTGATTCAGCCTTAAGCCGCATCTGCACTACTGCTACTTTGATAATTGAAGCCAAATTACGGCCAGGGCGGACCGGAACAATGATTTCCGGAACCGGTATTCCTAATATTTCCCGTGTTTTTAGTTCCGCCCCTAACCGATCGTAAGCTTTACCTTCTTGCCATTCTTCTAATTGGACAATCATCTGAATATTTTTCTCATCACGGACAGATCCAGCTCCAAAAAGTTTAGTCACATCCAGGATTCCCAAACCTCGAACTTCGATCAAGTGCCGAATGGTTTGCGGAGCGCTTCCATGCAGACTTTCCTCATCAACCCGCCGAACCTCAACTGCGTCATCCGCAACTAACAAATGCCCTTCCTTGATTAATTCCAGCGCGACTTCACTTTTGCCTATACCGCTTTCCCCAGTGATGAGGACACCTATCCCGTACACATCGACTAACACCCCGTGCACAATTGTACACGGCGCTAAGTGGTTAGTAAGATACCGAATTAACAAATAGAAAAGGCGTGTAGTTGATTTAGTGGTTGTAAGCAAAGGAATCTTCCGTTGACTGGCCAAGTCGATAAGTTCAGCAGGAACTGGCAGTCCACGTGTGGCAATGATACACGGGACTTCCGGCACTAGCACTTGATTAAGATTTTTCGTACGGGCTGTTGCATCAAGTTGGGCGATTAGCCCTAGTTCTGTCCGACCGTAAACTTGAATTCTTTGCGGTGTGTAATATTGTAAAAAACCAACTAATTCTGCACTTGGACGCTTCAAACTGGCATCCTTGATCTCTTTATCCAGTCCTTCCCAGCCTGCTAGAACCTGGAACTTAAAATCGTTGACCAATTGACGTACTGTCAACATTATTCATTAACCACCCATTCTCCAAAGAAGTGAGCTAAAGCAGTTGCCACACCCATTTCCGTATTCCTCTTAGTAACCCAGTTTGCTTTCTTTTGTACAATCTTCGGGGCATTGCCCATGGCTACTCCAAAACCGGCAAATTCCAGCATAGACAGGTCATTATAATGATCACCCATAGCCATGATGCATTCGCGTGGAATTCGTAGATGCTCGGCAACCGCTTTTAACGCTGCACCTTTCGTGGCATTTTTATTAACGATTTCAAGATAGGGATCCCCACTTAATACAAAATTATACTGTTCCCCAAACTTAGACTCCTGCTCTGCTTGAAACGCGGCTACCAGTCCTGGTTCACCGGAAACCAGTACTTTCATAAGCCGCTGTTCTCCAATCTGGTTACCTGCTCCTAATGGCGAGGGCCACTCATTGACCATCTGGGCACGAATCTTTTCCAACTCCCAGTGAAATTGTTCCCAAGTAGCTTCAGATCTCCTTATGATAACTCCATTTGATAGATATAAACTTATGTGCAGACCATTTTTTTCTGCTGATTCGATTATTTCACAAACAGAATCGATGACTAGGGGCCAACACAGCATGGGCTTATCCCCTTTGCTCTGCTCTACCCAAGCACCATTGAGAGCAATGAGTGGTGCTTTAGTTCCAATAAGCTCAGCATACTCCCGCAAAGAGGAAATAAGTCGTCCAGAAGCCAAAGTAACAAGGGTTCCGTGCTCCTGGATACGATGCAAGGCCCTAAGAACTTGTCTGGGAATTTTTTTGTCTGTATCTAATAATGTTCCATCCATATCAAAACACACCAATCGGATCATACTGTCACACTCCTGTTAATCGATCAAGCTTAATTTTAATTTAATGAAATATTTACATTAAACTTAACATAAAAAACAACCTATCAATAGCTAAGGAATAGTGACAATATTCAATTAACAATGTGGCAAAAATTAATAAATACTTTTGAAACTTCTTGATTCTCAAGTGATTAATATTGATTAACCAAAACATCTCTCAATAAACTTATAACGCTAAAAATTAAAATTTATCCGGATCTGGGCCGGTTCGTTTATTTTCATTTAAGGTATCAATTCTATCCATATCCTCTGCGGTTAGCTCAAAGTCAAAAATATCGGCATTTTCGTCAATTCTACTGGGGGTAATAGATTTTGGTATTGTGACCACTTCATGTTGCAAATCCCAGCGGAGAACTATTTGAGCCGGAGTTTTTTTGTACTTCTCACTTAGTTCGGTAAGGATAGGGTTATTCAACTGTCCCCGAATTAATGGGCCCCAGGCTTCAAGCTGGACTCGATTTTCCTTACAGAAAGCCAGCAGTTCTTTCTGAGTTAGTAATGGATGAAATTCCACTTGGTTTACCGCAGGAACCACATGGCTTTTTTCCATGATGTCTTTTAGGTGATGAATTTGGAAGTTGCTAACCCCGATGGCGCGAATCAATCCTTCTTCATATAGCTTCACGAGGGCTTTCCAAGTATCTAAGTATTTTCCTTTAACTGGCCAGTGGATTAAATAAAGATCCAAATAATCCAGCCCCAGTTTTTTTCTACTAGCTTCGAAGGCTTTGAGTGTTGAGTCATAACCTTGCTCAGAGTTCCAGACTTTTGTTGTAATAAATAAATCCTGGCGAAGAACACCGGACTCCCTGATTGCCTTTCCGACTCCTTCCTCATTTGCATAATAGGCAGCTGTGTCAATACTACGATAGCCTGTTTTCAAGGCATTTTTTACTGAGTTTACAACTTCTTCTCCCTCTTGAACTTTGAAAACCCCAAAGCCAAGCCAGGGCATTCTAACTCCATTATTTAAAAGAGTTGAATCGTTAATACTCTGAACCATTATGTACTTCCTCCTTGTATTCTCTTATGAGGTATAAAACCTCTGAAGTATATGTCATTACAGAGCAATTCTCTTTTTATTATTACGGTTTAGTTAACAGAATGCAAGCCTGACACTACATGACACAAATAATTATGTCCCAACTCAGTATTATGCTAATCGCTCTCGCTAAATATTAAAATAATTTTCTGCTACGTTTAATTGACTCAAATTGAAGTAATAAAACCAAAATAGTCTACTTATCTAAACAACGTTAGCGTATAATAGACATTAGACTAACTTTATTTTCTGTACCGAGGAGTTATAGATGAAACTTGCACCTGTTGATAACCAAAATTCGATTAGAAAAGCCTACCTGATGTTGTTTATCGCCGCCTGTTTATTTGCTGGAAACGTTATCGCGGGAAAGGTTGTATCAAGTGAGATGCCTTCTCTAGGATTATCAGCAATAAGAGCTGTCTTTGGACTGATGATTCTCGTCCCTCTCGCTTGGCCGCAACTCAAGAATACTCCCTTTCCTACCAAACAAGAACTCAAGCAAATGTTTATATTAGGATTCTTCGGTATCACCATGGCTTATATTACTTTTTTGATTGGTATTCGATATACTACCGGAACAAATGCATCCATCATTATTGCGACCACTCCGGCAGTTACCAACGCTTTGATCTTTGTCTTTAATAAAACAAAACCGAGCAAGCCTCAAATAATGGGGATTATTACTTCGTTCTTAGGTCTTATTATCGTGTTTACCCAAGGTTCCCCCAAAAACATATTTGCCTTCAACCTAGGAATTGGTGATCTAATCCTCTTTGGCAATGTCCTGGCCATAGCATTTTTTAATAATTTAGGCCAGGGTATTACTCAAAAGTTCTCTTCTCTTGTCACTAGTGTATATGCCCTCGCTTTGAATACTATCCTGCTTATCCCATTAGGTGCTTGGCAACTCGCAACCTATGACTGGCACCTTTCATTTTCTGGCTGGTTAGTTGTTATGTACATGGGATTTATTGTTACCGGCGGTGCTTTTTTTCTGAACCTTTATGGGGTAAGTAAAATTGGAGGTGGCCAGGCGTCTATCTTTAGCAACTTGCAGCCGGTAGTAAGTATTTTGTTAAGTGTAATTATCCTTGGGGAATCTTTAGCCATTTATCACCTGATTGGCTTTGCCTTAGTACTATCTGGAATTATGCTTTCCTTGTCAAAACCTCCGGAGCTTAAAAGTGATTCCGCTTCACTGCCTAATCTTGGCTCTGAGCAAATGCGTAATCCAAATCAACTAAAAAGCAAACAATACCAGGCTTGAGCTTGAAGCGAAATCTTTGGGAAGAAATATTTGGCAAGATAATGACAAAACAAGTAAATAGCATGTAAAAATCAGGACGATCTTTTGAATAGAAGTGCTTAGCTATAAGACAAAAAAGATGATAGGGATAACCCATGAAATCCGGGTTATCCCTTTATCTTGGTTGAAATTTGTATCTTTCTGAGTAATCAACCGAAACTATGACGAAGACACCCAGAGTCCTACATTAGTTTACGGACCACGAAGTTATCCTCTATTAGCAGCCAGTTCTGTGGAAAGTCATTTCCCAATACCCAATAATAAAAGCCTCTAATCCCTAATTCCTTTACTAAATCAAACTTAGCCTGGACACTTCGAGCATCGTCAAACCACACCTCATGTTCTTTTCCTTCATCATCTGTATATCGGAACCATGGGGCTTGGGCGACTTTGTCGTATCTTATGCTTACTCCGTAGCGGATAGCTAGTTGAAGTGCGCGCTGAGGACTGATAGATTTAGCCCATTGACCTCCGGGCACATAAGGAAGAGTCCAATCATAACCGTATAATGGCATACCCATCATAATTTTGTTTCTAGGAACTACCGAGACTGCATACTCCATTACTCTGCGCACCTGGTTGATCGGGGATACTGCCATAGGCTTTCGTCCTGACCAGCCCCATTCATGAGTCATCAAGAAGATTAAGGCTACTTCCCTCCCTATC
>JAJZSC010000317.1:0-3531 GCA_021849995.1 Bacillota bacterium
GCTCGGTGGAAAAAATGGCTGAACCGACTTAACATTGCCGGAAAACTGAAGGTACTTACCGTAATAGTTAGAGGGTTTATTAAATACCGCACTAGGCAAGGGGGTAGTGGGTGTTAAATAGCTTTTTTTCGTTTGGAGTAAGGTTAAGGCGCGTAAGGTGTTGCCATTTGTAGTGGCGTCAGGATCTATTGTATTCCAGCTGTTGAACTGTGCTATAGTAAAAAAAGCTCTTGAAATGTTGGCGCCAAATAGCCAAATAAATAAGACAAATCCCAAACCAAGAATTAGAATGTAAGGATTAAAACCAGAATTCGGATTGCTTATCGGTTTCATAAATTCACCTCCTTTAGAGATTCTATATGATGTTTAATCTAACTTATGAATACCTGAACATTTATTCTTATTAGAGACATGTTACAATTTTCTTGTAAAATTCAACAAAATTATTTGTACGGACTAGTACAAATAGTGCTTCGTTTCTTGATTTTAAGTTTGTCATCTTTCTCGGTTTTTGAATTTTGTAGCCGCTACACTGATTTTTATCAAAGCTGTAAAAAATGCTTGGGAGGCGCATAAAATTGTTCTAAGAGATTGTCAACGTTCTTAGTTGCAATATACCAAGGTGGTATGATAGGGTCCCTGCTAAGACGACTAGATATTTTAAGGAATCCATTATGGTAACCTCTAATTACTCCAGTAACAGTTGTACTAGCGATAGAATCCTTCATAGTACATTACTGGTATTTGAAATAAAATATATTTTCAGTTATTTTCCCGAAATTTGGAGTTTTATTCAAACGTGAATCGATATATTTCTTGAGAAAAAATATTGACGTTCAGTTTACAAGGAATTGATTATTATTTAAAAAACTAACTACGAATATAAAATATATATGCAAGCGTGACAGACCCAATAGACACAAAAATATCGGCAAAATTAAATAAGGGAAAACTAATTAGAGTAAAGTCTAAAAAGTCTCTTACATAGTTAAATCTTATCCTGTCAATAAGGTTTCCAAGAGCCCCGCTGGCAATAAGGGTCAGAGATAAGTTTATCATCATGCTCGTCTTTTTAAAGTTTTTGAATAAATAGTATATGACTGCTATAGTAATTATGGAAGTCACTATTATTAAGAAAATTTGTTTTCCTTGCAAGATACTAAATGCCGCTCCAGTATTCCTCCCGAAGGTTAGGTGAAAGACATTGTTTATAATGGGGTACGTATCTAGCGGTGTTAGATAAGTTTCTGCAAGGTGTTTTGTTAATTGGTCAATAATTATTAAAATTATGATTATAAAAAAATATGGCACTTGAGTATCCTCCACTTAGTAGATTTAGTAGAATTGCTTGATTACTAAGTTACAAAACTAACGAGAGAGTGCATTTTTGCTACCCTCTCGTTATATTTTTACCAAGATTCTTTCTCATTCCTATTTGAGTGTTCTTCGGAACTCCATTGGTTCGACTCATTGTTCTCAGTTCTGGTGCTATCGTTATACCATCCAGTGGAATCACCAGAATCATCATTCTCCTCGTGATAGGGAGATTTTTGGGGCTCTTGTGGTGAAGTCTGAGCAGGCGAGGTGGTGGTTGGAGACGTGGGAGTTTCATGACCAGGGTAAGAAGATGAGGGGGCAGTAGTATTGTTCGAAGGCTTACTTTGGTTATAGGTTGGAGGATTTTGATACTTCTCATAGGATGAATCATTATGATTTTTATTATAGGATGGAGATTCATGAGTTAGGCTAGAAGATTGATCCTTGCTATAGTTTTCGTCTGATTGTTGCGTTGAGTGTTGAACAGCAATGCTTTCAGTTGGGAATAGTTTTGAGACATCAGCATTAGCATCGTTCAAGGCTTTTTGGACGTTACCATCTTTAAAAGCCTCTGGTGCTATATTAACACCATTTTCCTGGCAACGGTCATATACCCAATAGCTATTAACAGTCATACCTTGCTGCTTTGCTTCTTGTTGCATTTTGGAGTCTACTTTACCGACGACAATACTTCCTGATCGCTTTTCTTTGTGCAAGTTATCTTGCAATGTAGATTTTAGTTTTTCAGTGTCAATTACTTGGGAGCCTTTTTCATTGCTGGGAATTACACTTGCTAAAATCAGGTTTTGGTCTTCTTTTAATAGACCTTGAGCATTAGCTTTTTCTAAGATTAGAGTAACCGCCTCATAGACATCAAGTCCTTTAACGGACAAATCATTAAAAATACTTGAGCTTCCATTTACATCACGAATGCTAATAACCTTGCCGTTTTTATTGATTAATATTTCCATCCCTTTGTTTATATCCAGAGCAACGGAGGCTACTGCGACCGTCGGGATAAACAATTGATAAAATGCAATGATACTTATGGCCAATAGTAAGACTGCAGCAGCTAAAGCTTGTCTTACCAAAGCATTATTGAAGAAAATCCCTTTTGAGGGCTTTAGCTCAACTTCTATTTTTTGCCCAACAAAGGGTTGTACTTTTGGAGTAGGTATCTCCAGAAACTCACCTTTTTCTGTCAAAACAACAGTACGCTTTATTGAGGTTCTCATTACAATTCCTTGAATTTTAGACATAGACCACACCTGCTCTTATTAAATCTGTTTAAAATTGAATAAAGCTTTTGATAGCATAAAACTCAGGTTCGGAAAAGATAAGAGTAAGTGCAATTATATATTTTCTATTCTTCTCCAGTACTTTTCTCTTAGTTCCAGTTAACAACTCAAGTTCTTTAATAGGCAGCATTTTCTGTTTCTGAAGTTGTTTTAGCAGTTGCTCTTGGTTGCTTAGGGTGCTTGCCACGCTCATGAGATTTTCTCTACTATCTCTGTGCTTAGGAGATAGTTTGATAAGGTCGTCAAGTGCTATTCCGTACTCTCCAAGAATCTCAAGAAAACGTTCAACTACATGGGTCAATTCTGCCTGTTTTTCTTCCTCATGGTATTTGGCTTGGGAAGTGTCAAGGTCATACTTACTAAGATCCTTATCCTCAGGGTTCATAGGGGAAAGGGAAAGGTGTTGATGTTTTCCTTCTTTACGAAAGTAATCTACTAGTCTTCTGCGTATTACAGTTTGAACAAAATTGTGAAATACGCCCCCTAATTGTGGGTCGTAATTATCAATTGCCTCATTAAAAGCAAGAAGCGCAATACTTAACTCATCATCGTTGTCCCATGATAAATATCTGTTACAAAATTTTGAGCTCACCCTGGCTATAAATGCTTTATGAGATTCTATAAGCTCTTCCCGTGCTAATTTATCTCCATGTTTGGCTGATATTAAGGTATCTCTTAATATTTGCTCTTGCACCTTAATCACTCCGCTAATTATTCGCTTATACTTAAGGAAATTCGAGGGGTATTTTAAAAATAATTCTTAGTAATTATAGCGGAGGAATGTCACAATACTGTTACAATAGTTTCATTTTTTTGTAACATAAACTAGAATTATCACAAAAATGTTAATTTGTTGTGATTTTGTTGTAAACTAATTTGTTTATACTATACTCAAGTTCATGGAAAGGGGGTAGAC
>JAJZSC010000317.1:3541-4804 GCA_021849995.1 Bacillota bacterium
AAAAGAAGGTTACTGGTTATCCTTGCTTCAGTATTTATGCTTGCTCTGATTGCTGTACCTACATATGCTGCTATCACGGATCAACAAAAGGCTGAAATTGATGCCTTAAACAAGCAAATGGCAGAGACTCAAAAGCAGATTATTGATAAATACGCAGAGGCAGGAGAAATCTCCAAGGCTCAAGCAGAGGCTGCAAAAGCTAATATCAATGCCGCAGAACAATATCGCCAACAGTATGGACAACAGCAGGGTCCAGCAGCACCGGCTCCTGGATATGGCTACGGGTATGGATGCTGTGCGGGTTGGGGTGGAGCAGGTTATTATGGTGGAATGTGGTAAGGACTTTGCCTGAGCAAAATTACATTTATCCAGAAGCAAACGGGGATGACTCAAGATTGGGTCATCCATAATTTTTTAGCAGCTATAAAAGTTAATAAAAAAGACTACGGATTGTAACCGTAGCCGTCTTTGCTAAGTTATGAGCTATGCTTATAGTCCCCGTTTACTTTATTAGAAATACTTAGGCCTATTTTTCTCATATTCGTTTTTATTATTTGTTTTTCAAAAAAATTGTGATCCTTAGTTACATTATTTAACGAAAATAGGGAAGCGGGTCAGTTGGATTACCGTTTACACGGACCTCCAAATGCAAGTGTGGACCTGTACTCCAACCTGTTGATCCTACATATCCTACCAATTCGCCTGCTTTCAGATCTTGTCCATTGCTTACAGCTATTTTAGATTGATGAGGGTACATAGTCGACAAGCCTTTGCCGTGATCAACTATTACGGTATTGCCATAAGCGCCATACCAACCAGTAAAAATGACAGTTCCGGTTCCAGCTGAATAGATGGGTGTTCCTGTAGGAGCAGGGATATCTGCGCCTGTGTGCAAGCGTTTGGTTTTAGTAATTGGGTGGATTCGCCAGCCGAAAGGACTAGAAATTGTGTGATAATCAGGTAATGGCCAATAACTGATAGAACCTATAGCTCCACCAGACCGACCAGCCTGTAACTGGCGTATTTTGGTCTCCAAGGCTTTAGAGTCTTTTTCAAGCTTGTCAATCTGGGTGAAGAGTTCATCCTGAGCATCCTTTATTTCAGCTAAGGATCGCTGCTCTTCTTGTTTTTTATTGTCAAGTATTTGCTTGGCAGAGGCAGCTTCTTGTCTCGTTCTTTCAGCCTCAACACGCATAGCCTCCAGTTCTTTGGTTTTCTCAACCACTTGTTCTTTCTTTTCTTTTATGTCTTCCACCAGATTTT
>JAJZSC010000318.1:0-2114 GCA_021849995.1 Bacillota bacterium
ACATTCAAGATAAAGTTGCTGAAATTCAGGGACTCATTTCAGCCCTAATTCACCAAATGAATGGACGATCTTTAGAGCCAAGGGAAGTAGCCGTGCTTGAGGACTGTTTGTTGCAGGAGTATCTTTCAAGGGGGATTACTTCTGACCCTGAAAGCCTTTATGAAAATGGGATAAAGAAACAGATGCCTACAATTACGTCACTTCACGAACGGCTGAAACCCCGAAGTGAATCCCTTGCAGACATACTTACCCCTATGTTGCGAAACGGATCTTTAGGGATGTTTGACGGACAAACCACATTGAAGCTTTCTGATGCACCGATGGTATGTTTCAGTATGAAGGCATTGAACGTAGAATTCACAAAGTTTTTTGCAACCTACGTTGTATTAGGTTGGCTGTGGCAAAAATTCGCTCAGCGAGGCGGTAAGAAATATAAAAAATGTGTTCTAGTTGACGAGGCTTGGATGTTTATGAGGTATTCTGAGTCAGCCAATATACTTGAAACAATCGCTAGGCGTGGTAGAAAGCACGGTTGTGGGCTACTTATACTGACTCAACGCTTCGAGGAATTTTCTCAGAGCCACGCTGGAAGATCCGTTATTGAATCCTGTGCCACCGTTATGGTACTAAAACAAGAAGAACATGCGGCAGGGGCAGCGGTTGAATACTTCAAACTCTCCGGTGGATGCAAGGACCTGTTGGTCCAAGCCAGCCCTGGTGAAGGAATATTACGCTTGTCAGGAGCTGTAACAGGTATAGAAGTGATTCCTGCGGCCTTTGAATGGAAGTATGTAGAGACCAAAATGATTGGTTAATATGGTTGGGAGATGATACGGTGTTTGAAAGCCACTACAGCCTGGATTGGATTAAAGAACACCTTAACGGAGAGTGGGAGTCGCCCTACTTAACAGAAATTCTAGTTTTAACATTCAAAATAGCTTTTCTACTGGCTATTGGGATTATTGTGTTGGCCAAATGGTTTTTAGTAACCTCAGCTAAAGCTCTCTTTCTCAGGAAATAAAGGGGGTGATAATCATTAAGAAAAAAGTCTTAATAGTAGTGCTGGTGTTTGTCTTGCTTTTTGTAACACTGACGCCAGCTCTTTCACAACCAAATAACCAACAAACGGAACAAACAGTGCCCGCAGAAGATGAAGGGGGCTTACTGGAAAGAGCGATCGCCTTGTTAGTTGAAGTGCCGATTGTTGTGTTTGAATACATTGCATTAAGGGGAGCGAAATTACAAAGCATTGGTGAATTAGTTTTTAATAAGCCTAGTGCAGAGGTTAAAGAAGAAGGCAAACAGGTTGTTGGTGATCTTCCTTGGACGGCTAACGAAATAAAAATGATTCAAGCCTGGTATTCTGTTTTATCAGCCCTTATCATACCATTCATCTTAGTGATTATTGTCATCAATGCTTTCAGGCTTATCGCATCCGGTGTTAACCCGGCCATGCGAGCTGAGGCTATGGAGACGTTGGGACGATTAGTAGGAGCCATTTTGATAATTGCGCTAGCACCACTACTCGTTGACGTTCTTTTTAGATTAGTGGGGATACTCCTTTACGGTATATCACAAGGGTTGGTAACAGTATCAAATGATTTGGGCATGCAAAACATGTCTATGGATACTTTGGTTAATATGAAGTTCGACAATATCGATATAAAAACCGGCTCCGTACTTGGTTCCGCTATTGTTAAGGTTGCTTTTCTTTTTATCTTTATATGGTTCAACATTGTTTACATCATACGGAAAATCTCTGTTACAATTATGCTTTGCTTCACTCCAATCATGGCCGTAATGTGGGCAGCAAACAAAAATGTGAATGCAGCGGCTATATGGGCAGGAGAACTGGTTAGTAACGCATTTATGCCGGTAGCACACGCGCTGGTTCTGAGTCTTATTTTAGGGTTTACAGATGTCAAGAACATATCAGAAGGAACATGGTTTCATGTTTTGATATATATGTATACCCTAATCCCATTGTCGGAAGTGCTGAGAAACTCAATGCAAGGACTTTTAACCCGCTTATCCGGTATGGACGAGGCAGTTACTGGCAGAAGTGTTCTGGCCGGCATAACAGGGGTTGGAGGTATTGCAGGACTGGGAAGGAT
>JAJZSC010000318.1:2124-4786 GCA_021849995.1 Bacillota bacterium
TTTGCAACCTTCGGTGGCTCAAGTCGACGCAGTGGCGGAGGAGTTTATACACCCTCATATGTAAATTCCCCATCACCTATAGGCACCGCAAATTCACCTGGAGGAATGGCCAATACAATCACCGCCAGCATGGATGGACAAGAGAGCGCACGGAGAATTGGTTTTAATGTTGGCAGTACCAGCCCATCGCCATCGGGTACGCCTTTGTTTTCACAACAAGGCAATACGGACTCTCAAGGCATATCTAATTTTAGGCAACATCTTCCTCAATATACCATGAGAGCAGCTTCCGTAGCAGGATCGACCATCGGTGGTTTCATGGGTGCTATGAGTTCCATGATACCCGGTGGAAAACCTATTGGAGATTTATTTTCTTCGGTTACAGAGCGTTCTGCAAGAATGGTTGCTATGTCGGGAATTATGGCAGCCAACACAATAAAACATAAATCTGAAACAGGCAAAGGATGGGCGGAATCAGCGAGACAAATGGTAGGAATAACACAGGGTGGTTTTGTTAATACAGCCAAAGCCATTGGACGAGTTGGATACACAGGAATCGTAGCAGCCAATGACAGCCAAACAGGGGGACAAGCAGGGTTAAGACAGCTAGAAGCCTATCAACAGGTATCTACTCAAAACGAAAAAGACTCTAGCCTAAGTAATGCTGGAGAACGCAAAATAGGATTTCAATATCGTCCCCCGAGTAGGGGTATGGTTTAAAACCCTTAAATAAAAGCAAGTGGAATAAAATCCACTTGCTTTTATTTTTTAGAGCATTGGGGGTGATTTATTGGGAAGTCGTAGGCAGTTTCTGAAAAATCAAATTAAACGGCAAGTTAAAAAGAAGCTGATGGCAGCCCTTGGGAAAAAACTTCTAGTGGCATTGGCAGGTATCGGAGGACCGGTACTCCTGATTGTTTTTCTTGCCGTAATACTACTTTTTCTTGTTTACAGCATCATGCCTGGTAATGGTTTATTAAGTGGAACCGAGGCATCAGAAATTGATAAGGAAATAAAAGAGCAGGCTCAGGAATTAACAAACGAATGGAACGTGGCAGATATGTATGAAGTTCCCGGAGAAGCAAGCGAGGGTTCCCCTTGGTACGGCCGCGGAGGTAAAAAAATCGGTGACAAAGCAGACGAATACGGTGGCCAAATGTTTATCGACAACAACGGTAGGGATGCAGAACTGGCTAATCGTTGGGGGGATGCTTATTCAACGGTGCTTTATGATATGATCCGAAAAGGTGAATCAGAATTTCCGATAGGCCAATTGGAGCCAGTAAACAAAGACCTGCACCCATATTTTTATTATAAAAAGTCAAAAATTGAAGTTTGTACCCCAGACTCTGAAGGGGGTATGAATTGCCACACTGAGGATATTTACTTGCTGGTTGAAGCAAAGACCATACGTGGCTGGTATCAATATGATTACGAATGGCATACCGAACATTTTAAGGGCGGTGGCCATAAAAAATATGAACGGCTAAAAAACACCAAAACTCTTGAAAGATGGGAGTTTTTAGAAGACTATCTTGCTAAAAAATATGAAGTTCCTGATGCCGACAGGGAATTTACTTTGCAGGCTGTAATTAACGCCTCGGATGGTTTTACACAACAAAAAGAATGGATGGAATGGCTATTTAACAATGTTTCAGGTTATAAGTGGGTATCACAATCAATGATTACATCAGAAATGAAGTTGATGTTTGAAGAAGCAGAAAAGAAATACGGTATACCCTGGTGGTTCCTTGCAGCGGTAGCACTTAAGGAATCTTCTTTTAACCCAATGGCAGAGCGAGATGACAACGGTTGTTTTGGGTTGATGCAAGTAACACCTGATAACTGGAAACACTATGCCCCGGCTCTTGGATACGATGTAGTAGAAGATAAATATAATCCAAGAGCGCAAATTATGGTTGGGGCTCACATGCTCTCTGCAATGGGTTTAAAGTCAGTTAACTGGTCGCTAGGTGACTGGAAGAAGCAAACACTGGATGAACTTGCATTCTACGGTGGATTTCGTGGGCCTGGAGCCCTTACACGGGCGGAGGCAGAATATGCATCTGTAATCTGGGCTTTTGCTGACAGATTAAAAACTGAGAAAGTTGGATGGCCGGTAACAGGAAAAATCACATCATACTTTGGAGAAGATCGGGGAGACCATCGGCACGGCGGAATCGACATTGCTGCCGATGAAGGAACACCGGTAGTTTCGGTATCAGGAGGAGTCGTGGAAATTGCTTCATCTGATGATATTTCCGGGAAACACATAATCGTGAAGGATTTACTTTATTCCTATGGATATATGCATTTGTCCAGAATGTATGTTAAACCGGGATATAAGGTAGCACCGGGAACGGTGATAGGAGCAATTGGGAGTACAGGAAGGTCATCAGGTCCGCACCTTCATTTTCAAATTAGAGATTTATCTACAGGAAGCTTAGTTAACCCAATGATGTTTCTTGGTGATTAAAGACCCCTATAATGGGGTTTTTTTATTAGAAAACAGAGGGGTGATTACTATCAGACTGCTAATTGCAAGTGACAGTGACAATATTGCAGAATATCTGTTGGAGCAGGGAAATACGGTTAATAACCTGTATTCAAACGATTTGGCTGTTAAGGCAATTCAAAATTTTGAAGTTGAAGAGATATGAAG
>JAJZSC010000319.1 GCA_021849995.1 Bacillota bacterium
ACGCGGAAGCCTTCCAGGCTGTTATTGATATGATCAATGCCCAGTACGACCTGAGCCTGACCGCTGATGATGTAACTGAGTTGGGTAAAACTGTGCTGCGGATGGAAAGAAAGTTTAATGCTGCAGCAGGATTTACCAAGGAGCATGACCGCCTGCCTGAGTTCTTCCAGGAGGAGTGCGCTCCCCATAACGTAACCTGGGATTTTACCGGTGATGAGCTTGACGAGGTTTTCAACTTTTAGAAAGCAATAAATAGGAGAAAGTTCCCCGGGGATTATCCTGGGGAACTTTTATTTAGTTGTGTCTTGGAAGGTAAACTTTTTTTGCTACATACTCCCAGGGTAAAGACTTTAATTCTTTGGTCTCTTCTCCGAAATACGTTATCAAAAGTTCTCTTTCTAATTCGTTTAACCCCTCAAGTAAACTGATTGCGGGTGGGTCATAATCTAAATCAGGCCCTGAAGGAATCGAATGCAATAGATGTACCCCCAATAATACGTAGGCTGGTAATAAGGGGTTTTGAACCTACAACTTTGGCAGCAAGACTATCTGCGGTATATTCTTGGTTTCGCGAGATTGTGTGAGTTATTCTAATGAACATGTTTCCATACCAGATAAAAGGTTTTTGGAGGGTTGAACTATGTTTTGCCAGACCGTCCAGGGTTCTTTCTCCCTAATCTTGTCGAACATCCAAGAAACACATAAGACCCACTGCTGAAGGACAGTAGGTCTTTTTCTGTTTCAGTTACTGGTTAGTTCGACATTATTTGGCAAGTTCCTTCTTAAGTGCTTTACAGCGGCTAAAAATTTACCCAACGTGATTGCACTCACCCCTGCTATTTACAAATTCATATCACACCTTGATTTACTACCGTGATTGTGATAACGTTTCTCAGAAGTTACCGGGTAGGATAATCAATCCCACACTTCTTTTAATGCATCTCTAAAAATATTGTTTAATCTACTGTCATCTACCGTCCTCGATACATCTAATGAACCGGCAACCTCACTAAAGTGCAGTATCTGCTCATCCAAAAATTTGTTGATCAAGGTTATCTTCGGCTCAAAATCTAGTTCATCCCCGCTTTTCTTTCGCTGCAGAAGCTGATGTATTTCTGAAAACAATTTGCCTTTGGGAATCAGTTCCTCAACTAATTGATCAAACTCCATTGGTGGCATTGAATCTCTTTCCTCTATCCATTTACAGGCAAGAATAGGTCGAAGTACATAAAAATACTTTTTCACCCTTACAGAATCTCCCTGTAAATACTCTCGAAAATTCCCTTTGGCCATGCTTAAATAGTGATACATACAAGACTTAGGAGAGAAAATCAAAGGACTGGCCTCTCTAATTTTCGTCGTAACGGAATATCTCTCCCAATACACGATAGGTGATTGTAACCACTCCAATAAAGGCGGGTTCGATTTCCATAGTAAACGTAACGCCTTCCTAATCTCCCAGCCACTAATGTCTAGCTTGTCATTAATTGGCCGTTCGATTACGTCTCTTTTATCGTCTATTGAAAGATACCAATCTACAGGATGAATATAAATAAATCGAACGTCGTAATCGCTATCCTTTGATGGGAAGCCCCATGCGCGACTACCAGACTCACAAGCGTAAAGAATACGAACCTGCTCTTCTTGTACAATCTTGCTTAACTCGCTAACAATTTTTTCATGCATAAAAATATCTCCTCTGGCATTTCCTATAACGTCCGCTCCATGGGCATTCTGCCATTTTATGGCAGAATGCCCATGGAGCTATGCTATAAATAGCTAGGGGTTACCTCGAACCCCTACGGAAAATCGCGACGCGCGTCAGGTCAAGAGCAGACCCGGGGTGCGAAGCTCGCGGTAATGTACCTGTGCGGAGTAGCCATCATCTCCAACATGCAGGGCTATCCCCTATGACCCACTTGTAAACTAAGGCTTCGTTGCTACATATGCCCCGGGGCCTTCTATTTTTATAAACCAGGGCCCTCAACTGTAGTGCTCCGCCAACGGGGCGATCTAAGTGGTCCCTGCGGCTATTGGCGGATAATCCTACCCCGTCATCTGTATGGATGAGAAACCGCATCAACTGCTGGGTGAAACCAGATCCCCTATCCCGATGGAGCCTGGCACCCCAAAGTGGAGAAGTTTTCAAGTGACCAAACAAGAAAACCCACTAGGAGGGAAGTCACTTGTATATTCTTACAACAAAACCTATTTTCCTTCGAACAATGGCTAGAAATTGAAACAGAAAAACGTCTACCATTCTTCTTTAGTGTATTATCAACGGGAATATCATAGCCATTGACAGTACAGCTATTGATGCCTACGAAACTTACTATCTCAGCTGGGCACATCTTTAAACTTTCTTTTGAGATGTCCTGTTTTTTTTCGTAAATTGCTATTGACTTCTTAATGTAAATATAATAACATTTAATCATGATTAAAACACATTTAAAACATGATTGATTATTATATTGTACAGGAGGTCTAACACATGGAAGAGCAAAATACAGACGCCAAAGAACGGATTATGAACACTGTAATTAAACTATTGTTAGAGCAAAAAGATGTAAGTAGGATTACGATTAGACAAATTGCCAAAGAAGCAAATGTCAACAGCGCATTGATCAACTACTATTTTCAATCCAAAGAAAACCTGTTAAATATGGCGGTAGAAACTTGCATGACAGATATTGCTAATGAGATGTCCGGCAAAAATTCGAATAATACTGATCCTGTTGCCCGCCTAAAAACGATGATTAAAGACATTTCAGCTTTTGCTTTTAACAACTATTTTTTATCTGAAATTGCTATTTCTGCTGAGTTGAAAAACGGCAGCTTCACGACAACGCGAATAATCCTACCGGTGCTTGCGGAAGTCTTTAATGGGGAAAAAACAGAAAGTGAGTTAAAATTAATTGCTTTACAATTGATTGTTCCTCTCCAGGTATTATTTTTAAATGCCAAAAAATATAAATCGTATTTGGTAAGTGATATTTTTGATGAAAAGCAAAGAAACCAGATGCTAGACAAAATGGTAGAGAATATTTTGAAATAAGGAGGTGACCATAAATGAATATCGCAAGGACAATCGTGAATGTTATAACATTTATTCTCTTGTTTTCAACCACCATTTGCGGCCTTTATATTCGATATGCCAAAGACAAAATTGCCGATTATAATAGCTCTGTCAATTTTCACCTTATCTTTGCCATATTGACAGTAATATTCGTAACGGGTTCTATTGTATTATCACGCAGTAAGTATCCGGGCTAAGGAGCTTTATCTTTGCCTGACCAGGAAGTTATGTTTATTTAATTTAGGGGGAAAATTATGATGGTTTTTTTTCTTTATCAAAATTTAAGAGGATTCTGGCTACCTTGGCCCTAATCGCCTTGGTAATGACTGCGTACTTGCTTTGGGCGCGTCCTTATCAGCTTAATTGGGGCGCAACGGACCAAGAAGTGAAACAGGCCATGCCGGGAGATCAGTTGGATCCCCATCCGGAATTCTTCGCTACCCGGGCGATTACCATCTCGGGTACACCGGAGGAAATCTGGCCTTGGCTGCTACAGATGGGATATTGTAGAGCCGGGTATTATGGCTATGATATTCTGGAAAACCTGGGAAGTCCGCGAGGAATTCGCAGTGCTGACCGCATCTTGCCGGAGTTTCAACAATTTAAGGTTGGTGATGAAGTTCCGATTAGTTCTGTAGCCCACATGGTCTTCTTTGCTATTGAACCAAACCGATACATAATTTGGACTGGAACGAATCATCAAGGCAGTTTTATCTGGGCATTATATCCTGTAGATGAGAGCCATACGCGTTTGGTTAGCCGTATTCGCTGGTCTTTTCATTGGACACAGCCCCGTCTGCTTACCCTTGACTTCTTTACGGAATTCACCGATTACTTAGCTGTCCGTGAAATTTTGCAAGGAGTAAAAGGGCGGGTAGAAAATCAAATAGAGCCAATGGCCAAACAAAACACCGAGGTTGTAGTTTATGTGGTAGCTGCTCTGATCTTCATTTTAACGTTATTCTTTTTGCTCATTCGCCCACTTACCTGGAATAAATGGCTGACAGGATTAGCAGGAGGGGTGGCCTGGCTTGTCACTTGGTATGCACCTGTATCAATTTGGATCGGAGTTGGGCTGGAGCTTCTTGTTCTTTGGAGGTTATGCATTCCACAAGACTTCTTCACGAAAAGCAAATTAGGGAAGACTGGGTGAATCCCATACTTAACCTGGGGGTACCTATAGCTTTAGAAGTAACCCCAGCGCACGTATGGATTGCCAGAAGGTGTAGGGTTTCCTCCATAACTGTTCCGGCCTGGCCCAAAGCAGAAAGGGCACGCAATATACGATCATAGCGCTGGCGTCAAATAAGATATTGGCCGAGCCTTCGACTTCCTCATCTTTTAGCCAGAGCTTCACTGTTACCGGAAACCTGGGCAGAAAATCGAAAATAGCGCACACATCGGCTGTTTCCTCAAGCCGGGCGGCAAATTTCAGGCAGGCCTGCTGAATTTGACCGGCAGGCCCGTGTGAAAGTGTTTTAGCCAGCGGATTGATATCGGCCTTGCCCACCATATAGGGAAACATTACACTCCCTCCGATCTTTGGATGGTCTGGGGTACAGCCACTGCCATACCTGCTACGCCTAAGGCGGCAGCGAAGAAAAATACTCCGCGGTAGCCCCAACCCTGAGCAATCAGCCCTCCCAAAAAGGGGCCCACCGTCGCACAAAAGTTTAGCACGGCCTGGAAGATTCCGCTGGCGGTCC
>JAJZSC010000320.1 GCA_021849995.1 Bacillota bacterium
TTCATGAACCTGTTCTTCTTCTTCAGGTTTGATAGGAAAGTCGAGTTCAATCCAGCCGTTAATTTTTTTTGCTTTTAGCACTCCGCTTCTAGTAAAAAAGTGAATTACTTCTTCCTTACTCATATATCCTTCTTCCCAAAGTATATGGGCACTCGCTAAAGTAGCATGTCCGCATAGGTCTACCTCAACCTCAGGTGTAAACCACCGCAAATTGTACCCTCCATCTACCCTAGTTAAAAAAGCTGTTTCAGAAAGATTCATCTCATTAGCTAAACTAACCATCCATTTGTCATCCTTGCCTTCTGTTAAAATGCAAACCGCAGCAGGATTACCCTTGAATGGCTCTTCTGTAAACGCATCAACTTGAAATATCTTTAGTTGCACCGAAACATTCCCCCATTTTCTATTCAATTTAATAGAATGTTACCAGCCTGTCATTATTTTGTACAGGCTGTTTTTAATACATATTTGCAGTAAAGATAACATGTATTAAGTATATTTTAAAAATTATACTATCAACTCGTTTTTAGAAGTGCTAAAATAGTTTAGTCTCTAATTTATGAAAACTGAGATTTATTTAAATAATTAAGGGTGGGGATATTTTGCTCTTAGCATTCTATTATTATTTATATGTTAGGAATGCTGTTCATCGGATACTACCCTTCGTGAAAACTTTTTTTAAATTTTTCCATTGCTTTTTAAAAGATTGCTCTTATTCTTTTTTAGGTACAAATAATCCTTTCTTGCCTAAACAGACCATTATATAGTTAGAAAGGAAATGCGCAAGTACCGGTGCCCAAAGAGTACCTGTAAAGACAAAAAGCCAACCAAAGGCTCCTCCAAATATAATCACTGTCACTAGCAGTACCGGTTTTCGAAGATATCTTATATGAAGAACTGCAAAAGCTAGGCTTGAGCCAAGAATAGCTATAGGAATATTTCCAAAAAAGTAGCCCAAACTTGTTTGAACACTCCCTCTAAAAAGAATCTCCTCAGCAAATGAACCTATTACAAAGATTATGAACAATTCTGCATAAGACAGCTTATAAAATAGCTTGTTAATCTCATCTATTAGCAAGTCATGTGGTACAAGCATATATAAACAAATCTGTACAACTATGGCCATTACTGCCACTATAATTGAAGATATTAAAGTACTTATAGAACTTTCAACTGTTAAGATAAAACTCCAATCAATAATACTTTTCCTAATTAGGAAAAACCAGACTGAGCTTAAACCTAAAGCTGTGATAATTATTTGAGAAGCGTAGATGCTTTTTCTAAAGACTTTTAGATCTATAAGATAATCATTCATTTTTTTCTCTCCAGACTTTCTTCTGCCTGATCGGGGAATCCAGCATGAATTAGTCATTATTAATTATTCACTATGAATTTGTCATTGTAAATTATTCAAAGTGATGCTAATCACACATGATTCCAACTTTATAGGCTAAAATATAGTAAACCGGACTCAAATTTAAGGGGGATACCATTGATGATTAATCTAATGAAAAACATCGAATTCTCTAAGGCATTAGTTCTCAAGGACTTAATCGATTATCAAGACGGTCAAATCGTTAGCATGACAATAGCTCAGGTGCCTTCTGTCAACATTACTCTGTTTTCACTAGCTAAAGGAGAAGGAATTAGTACCCATACCACCGCTGGGGATGCGATGGTTCAAGTACTTGACGGAGAAGCAGAAATTACTATTGGAGACCAGGTACTTACTGTAAAGGCAGGGGAAACTGTTATTATGCCATCAGAAATACCTCATTCCCTGGAAGCTCGGGAAAGCTTCAAAATGCTCCTAACCGTTATTAAAAGGACCAAATAAAAACCAAACTTTGGAATTTAGTTTAATTTGTTAGAACAAATAAAAGCATATAAAATGATTCATACTAATCTCGTAACCCAAATTAAAAAATGAGGAGATTAGATATGAAAGACAAAAATAATTCAAAATCTCAATCCATAGCCAACAAGTGGAACGCCAGGGCAAATTTGAACCTTAGTAGTGATGTAGTGAGAAATGATAAGGGACAGCGAGAACACGATGCCAGTTCCAAAGTCCGTCCTAAAACCGGTACGATCGAGGGCGTAAACGATTATAGTGCAGAATAATTTATTATAGAGAGCAGCCAAACTTTTGCTTGGCTGCTCTCTAATTTTATAGATCTTGGTCAATCTAAATTCTTTTTAAACTTTTTAGAAGCAATAGCCACTAGAATCACTGCAAAGACCGATAAAGCCAAGGTATCTTGCCATAGATATTTAATACCTATTCCTTTCAGAAAAATTCCTCGCACGATTTCCAAAAAATAAGTTAGAGGCAGCAACGCTCCAAGGAATTGCAACAGTTTTGGCATAGTCTCGCGGGGAAAAACAAATCCTGATAAAAGAATAGAAGGCAGGATTAAGAGAAAAGTCATTTGCATTGCTTGAAGTTGAGTTCTAGCTACTGTAGAAATAAGGAGTCCGATCGCCAATATAGTAAACATAAAAATTGTGGATAATGAAATTAGGAGTAATATACTACCTTTTGGCGGTACTCCAAACCAATATATTCCTATTGTCAAAATTAACGATAAAGAGACAAAGCCGATAATTACGAACGGTACAAGTTTCCCCAAGAGTAATTCAAGAGAACGAATGGGTGTTACCACAATCTGTTCCATTGTCCCCCTTTCTTTCTCCCTAACCATTGAAAATGCGGTTAACATCGCAATGACATTTTGCAGAATCAGCCCGATTAAAGCTGGTATATTGAACACCGTAGATTTCATATCAGGATTATACCAGACCCTTGTCTCCACATTGACTGGCATTCCAGTAGTTCCACTAATTCCCTGCTCCAAAAGACGTTCGGTCTGTAAACTCAAGGATTTGTCAAGTCCCACCAATTGGACAGCAGACATGGCTGCCCGAGCTACTGTCGGATCGGAACCGTCCACTAATACCTGCAAACTTCCTTGTTCAAGTCCATGAAGCCGTTTGCCAAAGTCAGGCGGAATTACAATGGCTACTCTTGCCCGTCCACTATCAAGCTTTTCTTCGACTTCATCATAACCGTATACATAATAAGCTGGATCCAAATAGTTAGTATTCCGAAAGGCTTCAATCATTTCTCTACTGTTGACACTTTGGGACTGATCCCAGATCACTGTAGGCAAGTGTTCAACATCCGTGTTCACAGCATAACCAAAAAGTAGCAAAAGAATAACCGGCATAGCAATAGCCATCATTAAGCTTGGCTTATCTCTTCTAATCTGGATAAATTCCTTTTTGAGGATAGCAATAAAACGTGTACGGTTAAACCTTAGCATTATTTTTGCCTCCTCTTTACTGCTTGACGATTTCTTGGATCTTCTACAGCCTCCCGTTCAACATAATAAATAAACAGATCATCCAGATTTGCCCTTCCTTCCTTTTCTTTCATCTGGACAGGAGATCCAAATGCAATCAGTCGCCCATAAAAAACAAACCCCAAGTAATCACAACTGTCCGCTTCATCCATATAGTGAGTGCTTACTAGTATAGTCATTCCCTCTTTGGACAACTGGCGAATAATATCCCAGAAAACTCTCCGGGACACCGGATCAACCCCCGCAGTAGGCTCGTCAAGTACAAGAAGCTGAGGATTATGCATAAGGGCACAAGCCAGTGCAACTCTCTGTTTCCAACCACCAGATAGAGACCCTACCATCTGGTTAAGACGGCTGTCCAGTGTTATTCTTGATATTACCTTAGTCATTTGTTCTTGAGCCATGACTCCGGTCAAACTATATACTCCGGCATAGAAGTTAAGATTCTCTTCAACAGTTAAATCCTCATACAAACTAAATTTTTGGGACATGTAGCCTATACGTTGCTTAATCTCCTCCGATTGAGCTTTAACATCAAAACCCAGTACTTTAGCTGAACCTTCACTAGGTAATAAAACTCCACAAAGCATCCGTATGGTAGTGGTCTTGCCCGCTCCATTAGGACCAACAAAACCCATAATTGCTCCCTCCGGCAATTGAAAAGATACACCTTGTACAGCTACATAATTACCAAAACTTTTCCCCAAGTTATTACAGTCAATGGCCAGGCTCATAGTTCCACCTCTCGAAATGTTACATCAGATGGCATTCCGGCTTTTAGTAAGTCCTTACCTTCCGTAATCTTAACCCTTACAGCAAATACCATAGTAGTCCTTTCTTCTTTGGTTTGGACATTCTTTGGAGTAAACTCAGCCTTTTCAGAGATATATCGAATCTCGCCTTTAAAGCTTTTATCTGAGTAGGCGTCTACAGTAACCCGTGCCTGTCCGCCTAGTTTGACCTGATCTAACCGATTCTCTGGGACGTATACTTTAACCCATAAATCTTCCGGATTAACCAGTGTAAACATTCTCGAACCATTATTAACCACTTGTCCAAGTTCTACGTGCTTGTATAAGACCCTGCCATTTATCGGACTCTTGATCACCAACTTGTCAAGAGCTAGTTCAGCTGATTTTATAGATTGACTTGCCATATCTACTGCTGCTTTCTGAGCTTGAATAGTTGGTTGGGTGTATCCTGCTAAAGCTTGGCTTAAACTCGCCTGTGCCGCATCCATTTGAGCTTTGGCACCATCATATTGAGCCTTAATGGTGTCCAGTTTATTCTGTTCAGTTTCAACTTCCTTTTTGCTTATTGCTCCACCGGAGTATAGTTGGTTGTAATCTGCCAGCACCTTTTCTTCATGTTCCAGGTTTTTAGCAAGTCCTTCAGCATTTGCTC
>JAJZSC010000321.1 GCA_021849995.1 Bacillota bacterium
ATTGGAAAAGAAGCTTGGAGTTATCTTAATAGCATACAAAAAAGGCGACTACATGTAAACTGCTGAAAGTTATTAGAACATATAATCTAACTATTTCGGAAATCCTTAGATTGAAGGATTTCTTTTTTCATTTATTGGCTTAAATATTCTTCTTATAATTATTTCGGAAAAGGAGATAAAAAATATGACCCTAAACCTTACTAATCCAATCACTGAAGACTTAAGAGTAGAGCATTTGGCAGGCGCTAACGAACCATGTCAGGAAAAACGCACGGGTTATGAAGTAATACTTGACGGGGACAAATTTGCCCTTAAACCGATAGCCAAGGATGAACAAGCTAAAATCGGAGAAGAGGTAACTGTTAGCTCAATGGGTAAAATGAGAAGAGGACAAGTTGTTCGAGTTCTTTCAGGGTATGAACACTCTTATATTGATCAGAAGATTGTTGATGAGACAGAAGATTTATTCAAAGTACAAGAAGTTTCGCATAGTACTAAAGAAGGAATTACAGAACGGGATTTTGAAGTGCCTAAGGATGTTGAGATTCATTAATTGTATTCTTTGAGAGCTAATTATTATTGAAAAATTTCTTATCTTTAACTGAAGACTACCGTGACATTTTATTATAGGATTTCATACCTTATATCAGAACCAAATTATTCCAGCTAAGGAGGTAGTTAATAATATGGCATACGGAGCAGGTGTTGGCGGCGGATTAGGTTTTGGTGGAGGAATTGCAATCGTTGTAGTAATAATTCTTCTGCTCATTGCTTTAGGAATAGTATTCTAATTTTATCAAAAGAATGTTATCTCAGTGCAAATATAAATATAGCAAAAGGAGGAATAAAATAATGTACGGATTCGGCTATGGCGGCTGTGGTTTTGGTGGATTCGGCGTAGGCGCTGGCATTATTGCAATCGCAATTCTCATTCTGCTCGCTTTAGGAGTAATCTTCTAATTAACGATACTCTTATTCATAATAGGACATTTACGGACGACAGTAAGAGACTCAGGCTTTATACCTGAGTTTCTTACTGTCGTTCGTATATCAGATCTCCATGCCACAGATGTACCGCCAAAAATCTCAAAATAGTGAGTAGCGCCGCAGCGTAAGAATACCTCGAAGATACACAAGAAGTTAAGTCTTGATAGTGAGTTTTTCGTAACAAAGATATCTTCTAACCATAAAATAAATTAGATATGTATTATCCATAAATTGGGAGGTAGCTTAAAAATGAGTGAAGAGCTTTTAATTGCTGAAATAGACCAAAATGAGTTAGACGAGACTGAATACACTCTGGGTGAAGTAACTAATGACACTCAAGTTAAAGAAACTAAGGAGACTCAGGAAGAAACAGCTGACAGATCTTCTGAAGAGCGGAGTTTTTGTTTTTCCGACTTGGGAAGCGAAGCTGTAACAATTGTATATACAAATAGTCTTTGGGTAATATTGCTAGGAGCCTTGGTATCTAGTGTCGGGCTTTTTTTGGTTAGTTCTCCTACCTCAGGTCTTATTACTCAGGTTGCTGGTTCTGTTGTCTTTTTACTTGGTGTAATGATTATAACTGCCTAGACTGTTTCTAGTTGATCTAAAGGAATTTGGGTCTCCTTGTCTGTAACAAGCCATTTCTTGAGCAGGTCCTCTTTACTAATCCAGATTAACTTTGGTTCTTGTTCTGAGCGCTTTTTGTCGGATGTGCCAGAAGGTTGGTAAACCTTCATTATTAGGCGCTGCATGGCACCAGCTTTTCGATTAGACCAACTTGAGGGCAGAGTTGTTACATTGAAGCCTAGACCAGTGGCAGCACGGTTTAGTAAAGTAAGTCCGACGAAAACCCTAATGTTTTCATAAACAGGGTTCTCACAAATATGTTTAGCCAAGTCTGGTAAGGACTGGCGTACTTGGCGTAGGGCCCAGAGCCCTATGCTTCTTGTATTTGGGCATTTGCTTTGAAACCGGATATTGTCCAAATGGATTTCTCCAACAATATCACCCTTTTTCGCCAGCAGTTCTCCATCAAGAGTATAAAGATCAGGGACTTTGTGTCGGGTGGTCGCGAGACGAAAGAAATTCGTTGAGTTTATCCTTTGGACCAAGAATAGCCGGGCATAGAGTTGTTCCCACTTTTCCCAGAGTATAAAAAAATAGCGGCGTAATCTACTCCAGTCAGGAAACTCCAGAGGTACAATCGGAAGTTTAGCTTCAAACAGAATCTTTTGGCAAATTAAGTCTAGAGCCTTAAGAGTATTTTCGGGAGCCCCTGCTTCTCCTCCGCTGTCATGTAAAAGAACTATGGAACCTTCTTTTACATGCCTAAGTATTCTGGAAGCTATAGTCTCAGGGCTTCTATGGGCTAACCAATCATGACCCTCTGAGTTCCATAAGACGGGTCTTTTTCTTTTAGCCAGGCACCACACCCAAAGTGCCAAATTAAAAGAGCCCCAAGGTGGACGGATATAGGTTACTTCTCTGCCACTTAGTTCTTGAATCGTTTTGGTCCCGGCATTCCATTCCTTCCAGGTCCGCCATGGAGACATGAATAGGGAATTTTCGTGATGCTGGCAGTGAGCACCGAGTTGATGCCCGCCCGCTAGGATTTCCTTGATCAGATAGGGATAAGTTTGAGCTTTTTCCCCTACTACGAAAAAAGTGGCGGTAGCCTTGTAATCCTCAAGCAGTTTAAGTACCTTGGGGGTAAAGTCGGGATCCGGACCGTCATCAAAGGTCAGAGCTACCCCAGAACTATATTGGCGTTTCCAGGTTCCCAGTCCAAGGTGATGAAGGATAAGATCGGGAATCAAGGCATAGGTGGCAATGATAAAAAGGATGCAACCTAAGAAGGTAATTATGAGATCCATTTTCTCCATCCTCTATATTTTACTTACACTACGAGTTGACGCAAGGATTTCTCGGGGTAAAATAAAGCTCTCTTCCGGTTCGCTCTCTAAGATCGAGAGGATTTTCTGCCAGGCACTTACCTCAATTCTTTTGTGATAACGATTAACAGGTTTAAACCAACTACTTAATAGTTCACCATTGCTCAAAAAATCAATAAGCTGTTTACCTATTGGTTGTGAGGAATCCAGATTGTACACTAAAGCTTGATTAGATAAGTAATTCCTGTTTATTTCCTCCTGGCCAGGGAGAACTGAGTGAATGAAAATGGGGAGTTTTTTCTTCAAACACTCGCTCACCGTTACTCCACCAGGTTTAGTCACAATGGCATGAGCACTGCTATATAGTTTATTCATTTCTTCTCGTGATGAAATGTATGGTAAGGGTTTAATTGATTTAAGCCCCATAGACTTAATTTCCTGATATAATTTATGGTTTTTTCCGCAGAGAACTAAGTACTCACATTTAGTAAAACTATCCAGCTCCGTAAGTAAATCTTGCATTTGACCAAGACCGTTATTCCCACCAGATATCAGGATACGATAGGGAGGGGTAAGGGTATGATCTCTGTCCACTTTTTCAATGGTGAAACATTCATCCACAGGAATGCCAGTTACAAATATTTTGTCGGCCGGAATACTATGGTTCTCGATCAGTTCAAGCTTCATAGGAACATCCGGAACGAAGTGAAAGTCAATACCTTCACGGCCCCAGAGCCCGTTTATGAAGAAATCAGTGTAGACGTTAACCGCTGGAGTGGATATTTTTCCCTCTAGTTTTAATTTACTAATCAGAAAAGAAGGAAGTGCTTGCGTACAGACCAGAAGATCCGGTTTTTCATCAGCAAGCAATTCTTCCATTTTTTTAAGAAATAGGGTCTCATATATCCTCCACCTTCTAGACCTGTTTGGATACATGAAATGCCGGTAGACCATGTGGTATGTTTGAGGAGAATGGATGATCCATTTTAGATAAGTGTTAGTCACTATTTTTTCGAAAGTTTCCCCTACATAACTAACAAAGTCAATTTTAGCGCAGTGAACATTTTTTGTTCGAGAGCTAAGGGAACGTATCAAAGCATCAGCAACCTGGTGATGACCAGTTGGCATCATTAAAAACGGTAAAAAGAGAATTTTTTTCACCTTTAGTATCAACCCCTTTCTTGGTAATGAGTAGGATTGAAAGGTTGTTCATATTATCTGTTTATTCAAGAAAAGGAATTAAATAACCACATTAGGTATTGTTTCTAAGAACAAGCATTTTTAGACAAGGTAATTTATGTTCGCTGAAAGTTAAATTACAAGGATGAAATAATACAAGCGCAAACTATAAGACAATTGAAGTATTGTGGAATATATTGGAAGAAGGAGGTGTTTATTAATGCCATTAGGACGGTTCAGTTTCTTCCAAAACCACGGTTCGAACTTTGGGTTTTCTAATCCTGGTCAGCAGATAGTGCCTAATCAACAGGTTTTTCCTAATCAACAAGGTTTTCAATCTCAACAAAGCCTTCAGCCAGGATTTCAACCAGGTTTGCAATCCCAACAAAGTTTTCAGTCAGGATTTCAACAGGGTTTTCAAGTGCAGCCAGGTTCTGGCCCAATCTTTTCTAATCAACAAGGTTTTCCTAATCAAGGTTTTATGAATCCTTCAGCAATGGGGCCGTTTGGATCTGGAAGCGGGTTACAACGTCTTATGTCTAATATGATTGGACAAAATGGTTCAATGCCACCTGGACTACAAAGACGCGGTCTGCTGTCTGGTATAGGTGGGTTAGGCTCCGGAACGAGTGGAATGGCTTCTGGAATAGGACAGGGAATGGCCCCTAATTTGGGTCAGAGTGTAACTCCTGGGCCTGTCGGATCA
>JAJZSC010000322.1 GCA_021849995.1 Bacillota bacterium
CTCACGTTAATACAGGCTGTGCCTAAACATTTACCCGACTTGAAAATAGCGATATTAGTTGTGCCGCCACCAATATCTATATTGGCAATACATGCCTTCAACTGCTTTGATAATTCCTCCGCACCCGAGCCTTTGCCGGCAATAACGCTTTCCAAATCCGGACCTGCAGTGGCTACTACAAAGTCACCAGCATAATCCGCCAGAGAATGAATGATTCCTGAGGCATTTTCTTTTTTAGCTGTTTCCCCTGTAATGATTATTGCCCCTGTATCAATCTCATCCGGCCGACAACCAGCCTTGGCATACTCCTTATCAACGATTTCCCGAATAGCAAAGCCATCCACATGCCCTCTGTCTAAAAAAGGTGTAAAGTATACGCCCCCCATATACATAATGCTTTTATGGGTAACCTCCACTTTAGGAACCTGACTACCAGGCATTACATTAGCTAAGGTTAATCGTGAAATCACCAATTGGGTTGTGGTTGTTCCAATATCGATTCCAACACTGGTTAGGGTAATTTCCTTACTCATCCCTATTTGCCGGAATCTTGGCCTTTGCCTTTAGCAGGCTTATCCTCAAAGGTAGGAAGTTTAGGCAGAATCTGCTCCAGTTCAGGGTGTGGACGTGGAATGACATGACAACTGATTAATTCCCCAACCCGCTCAGCCGCTGCGGCTCCCGCATCTACGGAGGCTTTAACAGCTCCAACGTCTCCACGAACCATAACAGTAACCAAGCCACCACCCACTTTGACCTTACCGATCAAAGAAACATTGGCCGCTTTGACCATGGCATCAGCAGCCTCAACTGCTCCAACAACTCCTTTGGTCTCAACCATTCCCAACGCAATTAGTTCATCTTTCAAAGCCATACTCTATTCTCCCTTCCGGTCTGTAAAACTTAATTAAGCTCGTCCAGAACTCCAAATTCCTCTTCAAACGGACGAATCTTCTTATTACCCCAGATAAAATAGTAGGCGATAGCAATCCCATAGACGACTGCCACCCATTTGAGAGCGGAAATACTTGAAATAACCACACTATAGAGGCAGAACAGTGCCATTATAAAACTGATAACTGGTACTACTGGATAGGAAACTTTGAACGGACGCTTTAGTCCGGGTTCTTTAGCCCTGAGTACGAATAAACTTATTAGACTAAGTAGATATAGGCAAACTGAACCAAACACTGAGATTGTAATAACGGTAGCTGTCAAACCAGTTAGGGCGGCACCCAAACCAACTAACCCGGGAACCAGCAAAGCCCAAACTGGGGTATGGTGTTTAGGATCGACGTAAGCGAGAAACTTTGGTAAATAGCCGGTACGGGCCATAGCGTATGTCTGACGGGAATAACCAACTATAATCCCATGCAAAGAAGCAATCAGACCAAACAAACCGATAGCATTAACCAGGATTACGATGAAACTGTTTTGACCAAAAACTTCTGCCAAAGCAATTGGCAAGGGAAAGTCTACTGCGGATACCTTGTTATAATCCGCTATTCCTGCTGTCAGGAACAAGGTTAGGAAGCCCATAACCATCAATGTACCCATACCACTTAAGAATCCTTTTGGTATATCTTTCTGTGGATTTACCATTTCTTCAGCAGCCATTGCGCCACCCTCTATCGCCAGGTAGAACCAGATAGCAAAGGGAACGGCCGCCATAATACCATTAGCTCCAAAAGGCAAGATTGGGTCTGCAGTCACTCTGGACATTGAGAAATGTGGAGCCGCAGCTACCCAGTAAATAACTAGACCTACCAGAGCAATAACAGTTACAATCAGTTCAAAAGTCGCCGAGGTTTTCATACCAAGGTAGTTGATAAAAATGAAGAACAGGAAGGCTACAACAGTTGCAACCATGGCAGGGATAGACGGGATTAGAAAATTAATATATCCACCAACAGCCAAAGCAATAGCCGGTGGAGCAAAAACAAATTCCACTAAGCAGCTAATTCCATTGATATAGCCCCAGAAAGGTCCCATGGCACGTCTGGCATAAGCCGAAGGACCACCGGCATGTGGAATAGCCGTAGCCAGTTCAGAATATGACAATATGAAGGTAACGTAAAAAATTGTTACAGGAACTAGTGCGATAGCCAAGCCGATGGGTCCGCCGGCACCAAAGCCGTAACTCCATCCGAAATAATTACCGGAGATAACCAATCCAACTGCCAACGCCCAGAGATGAATAGGTTTTAACACTCTTACTAATTGCGATTGCCCAACATTTGTGTTTGGGGAAAGATTGTTAGAAATATCACTCACTCAAATGACCTCCTCGTAAAATTGATTAATCGGACCTAAACAAGTAATGACTCTTACTATCGCCCCCTTTTCTCTTAGACGATACAAAAAGCCCCTAAACCCATTGGTAAAACCGTTTGGGTTTAGGGGCTCTTTTGCCCTGTTATTCCTTTGTAAGCATCAATATGTCACTTTCCTATAAAAGAATATTCTTTATTTATTCAATAATTCCTGCAAAAAAGATTTTGGTCCTAACATTTTTTTGACTCGGTTCATTCCAGTTTATTGGGATACTTAAATGTTAGTAATACTTATTATATTTTTAAAGCTTTTTATACCCTAGGAATTGTTATATGGCTTGAGTTATGGCTTTTAATTATTCAGCTCAATTATATAGTTAATTTATCTTGCTTTTTTAGAGTACTCGACAATTATATCCTGAGATAATTGAACTGCTGATATCCGGTTATTCATAGCTCGATGAATTAATTCCTGATGAGCCTCGTATTCAGAAATTCCCAGTTGCATTGCCAGTAAGGCCTTTGCCTTCGAAATCAGCTTTTGACTCTGCAGTTCGTGTTCAGTATCGTTTAATTTATCGCGTACTTCGGACATCTCTCGCCAACGGGCATAAGCAATCTGGATAGTCGGCAGCAAATCCTTCTCTTTAACAGGCTTGACAAGATAGCCGTAGACACAAACTTTTTCGGCCCTATTAATATATTTTGGCTGACTATAGGCAGTGAGCAGAACTACAGGGATATTAATAGGGTGAAACATCTTAGCAACCTCAAGTCCATCAAGCCCGGGCATCATAACGTCCAGGATGGCGAGATCCGGGGCATATTTTTTACCCAGCTCGATCGCCTTTAAGCCGTTGTTAGTCTCTGCACAAACCAAATGTCCTGCGGTTGCTAGCATTTCCTTAATATCCAGTCTTGTAAGGGCTTCATCCTCTGCAATCAAAATGGATAATCTGCTCACGCTTCAACCTCCCCATTTTGTTTTAGAAAGCATACAACGGCTCTAGTTATACCTTCATTTCTTTCCAGACAGAAAGTTCCCCCGAGCTGGTCTACGATTAGAGAATCGACAATTTGTAAGCCTAAGTGTTTACTGGTGTCCTGATTTTTTCCTACCCCAAGACCTGGGCCGTTATCAGTTACAAAAAGGGATACCTTAGAATCTTTTTCTGTAATATAGATTCCTATTTCACCTTCTGAAGTTCTGCTTACCCCATGTTTTAGGCTATTTAGCAATAGTTCATTGATTACCAAAGCGAGCGGTACAGCTTGTTTGCTTGGCAGGAGAACATTTCGCCCTTCGACAAACGTTCTTATAGGCTGGTCTGGTAAAGCAGAACTTTCAATCAACCCATCTAATATTCGTTTTGAAAGATCTTCTAAATCTATAGCATCCCAACTTTGCAAGGCAAAGACTTCGTACACTGTAGCTATTGAAATAATTCTATTTATACAGGCACTAAACTCTGACCTAACAAGGTCCGAATCTGATCTGCGCATTTGAAGACGCAACAAAGCCGCTACATTTTGAAGGTTATTTTTAACTCTATGATGGATCTCCCTAATAATTGTACTTTGTGCAACTAGTTCTTGTTCTTTTTGTCTAAGATCAGTTATATCTTGAAACGAAATAACACAGCCACTGGTTTCTCCATAAGTAAATAATGGATGAGCTTGGAACAAATAAGATCTGCACATAAATGAAATCTCAACAGGATCATGCAATATATAAAGAAGTTCATCAAAACCTGAACAATTAGCTATTGCAAAAGGGAAATCCCGACCTAAAGGATCGCTTCCATAATAGGACTTGTACATCCCTGCAGCAACTTTATTCACATAGGTAATCTTTCCACAATTATTAAGGACATAAATTCCGTTGCCTAACCAGTCTTCAAATCTGGACCCCGTTGTGGAAAGAAACATTAAAGTATTGCTCAAATGTTCGGCTGTTTGGCTTAAAAACTGAACCTGCTCCTCTTGTCTGAGTTCTTCAGATCTGTCCTTCTCCATGATTAAAACACCAATAATTTGACCCTGTAAATTGAGAATCGGTACTACAGTTTGCGCAATTGGAATTCCCTCTTGGCTAACTCCATGAATATTGCTGCTTTTTTCCCCTGTTTGAAAGGTGCGATAAACCGCTGGTTCACTTGTAGCATAAGCAAGTTCGCCAACCACACTATTTTCATAGAGGGATTTGCGATTTTGGGGGCTTGCCCAGGCCAGAACGATAGCGTCTATACCGTTGCTTGTTAGAGCATCGATGAATATGTCAGTATCTGTAATATCTGAAATATAAGGTATTTGTTGAGCCAGATTATCGAGAATCCTAATATCTCCGTCTGATAAATCAGTATAGTTCTGGCACAGTTCCCAAATAACCGATCGGATCATTAAAGCGCCTCCAATCGCTCCCGTAAGGCATCCAACCCTTGTTTAAGTACAACAGATGTACAATAATGCGG
>JAJZSC010000323.1 GCA_021849995.1 Bacillota bacterium
TTAGCTAGATTACCTCCTAATCCTGATATAATACCTAACGTGAATAATCCGGACCAAATTGAGCCACTATTCCGGATGGTGAGAGCCACAGCTCCGGATTTTTAGAGCCACCTTTCCGGATAGGGAGCCATTTGATGAAACTTCTTATTAGAATGTAGCTATGCACTCAAGAGAGGAGTGTAAATTACATTCATAGGAGGTCATCAAATGACCAATTATCGTGAGATTCTTCGGCTTATTAGCCAAGGAATCAGTCAACGCAGCATCGCAGTGAGCTGCGAATGTTCACGCAACACTGTCGCCAGGGTCTTGAAACGGTCTCAGGAACTTAGTGTTTCGTGGCCATTGAACCCAGATAGGACGAACGGTGAGTTGCACAAGCTTTTCTTTCCCGAATCTTCATTACCATTAACCCGAAAACGCCCAGATAACGAGTACATTCATAAAGAAATGGCGAAGAGCGGCGTAACCCTCAGTCTCCTTTGGAATGAATACTGTGAATCTTGTAGACTCAGCAATGAAATTCCACTTATGTATTCTCAGTTTTGCTATCATTACCAACAGTATGTGGCCAAAACCAAAGCAACCATGCACATCGGACGAAAGCCTGGCGAGCAAATGGAAGTCGACTGGGCAGGCCAAACTGCAAGCATTATCGATACGGATACAGGCGAGAGCATTGATGCTTATGTTTTTGTAACCGTCCTCTCGTACAGTCAATATGCTTATGTGGAAGCATTTCTGAACCAAAACCAGGAGTCCTGGATTACAGCCCATATCAATGCATATAAGTACTTTGGGGGTGCTACTCGAATCCTCGTCCCGGATAATCTGAAAACTGGTGTAGAACGAACATCATGGTATACTCCAGTTATCAACAAGTCCTATCACGAAATGGCAGAGTACTACGGAACCGCTGTTATTCCGGCACGGGTGAGAAAGCCCAAAGATAAGCCTAGTGTTGAAGGAACAGTTGGCATCATATCTACCTGGATTATTGCAGCTCTCCGTCGCCAACAATTCTTTTCTCTGGCGGAGCTTAATAGGGCGATTCGCGAAAAACTTGAGGTATTTAACCGAAAACCCTTTCAGAAAAGACCTGGTAGCCGCCAGACAGTGTTTCTAGAAGAAAAGGCACTACTACTGCCCCTTCCTGCTGCTCCCTATGAATTAGCAGTTTGGAAGGTTGCAACCGTTCAATTTAACTACCATATTTCTGTGGACAAGATGCACTACAGCGTTCCTTATGAATACATCAAACACAAGGTCGATGTCCGAATAACCCGTAATGTAGTTGAAGTATTTTTTAATAATCATCGGATTTGCTCACATTCTCGATTGCACGGTCGTCCTGGCCAATATAGTATGGTCACGGAGCATATGCCGGAAGACCATCAAAAGTACACTGCCTGGAATGCAGAACGCTTCATATCCTGGGCTAAAAGCATCGGGGAAAACACCACTGTCGTTGTCAAAGCGATCTTATCCTCTCATCGTATAGAACAACAAGGGTATAAAAGCTGCATGGGCTTACTCAAGATAGCCGACAAATACTCGGTTAGCCGCTTAGAGGCAGCCTGTAAAAAAGCACTCTCCTACACGCCAAACCCAAGCTACAAAAGCATTCAAACTATTATCCAAACGGGCCAAGATAAAATCACCAAAGAGGAACCGGTTAACCCTGAAAATTCCTCCAGCTTTGGCTTTACCCGAGGCGCAGACTACTATGGGAGGAATTCATAATGGTTAACGAAACAACGATTGGCAAACTCAACGAAATGCGGCTCACCTCTATGGCGGAATCATTTCGGCAACAAATACAAGACCCAACCTTTAATGAATTATGCTTTGAGGAACGATTTGGACTCATGGTTGATACGGAATGGGCTAGGCGTAAGAACAACAAACTTACAAGGCTGATCCGTAAAGCAGACCTTTACTTTAATCAAGCGTGTATTGAAGACATTGAGTATCATGCAGATAGAAAATTGGACAAAACCCAAATTACTCGGTTATCTACATGTACTTACATCCAAGAGAAACACAACATTATCTTCCTTGGGGCATCCGGAGCAGGAAAGACATACCTTAGCTGTGCATTTGGCATTGCAGCCTGCCGTAACTTCTATACTGTGAAGTACATTCGCTTACCTGATTTGCTGAATGAATTAGCCGTGGCAAGAGGAGAAGGCGTCTACAAGAAAGTTATGAAACAATACAAGCACGTCAGTCTGCTCATTTTAGATGAATGGTTGCTTGTTCCGCTGACCAATAGTGAAGCCCGAGATGTCTTGGAAATCGTTGAAGCAAGACACAAAAAAGGGTCAACTATTTTCAGTTCTCAATTTTCCCCCGCAGGTTGGCATGGCAAGATTGGAGAAGGTACTTTAGCCGATGCTATTCTAGATAGAATTGTCCATGATTCCTACACGATCTTGATTGATGGTGAAGATTCCATGCGCAAGCGCAAAGGAATACAAGAATAACTATCACGTTAAATACTCTTACTCCAGAGGGCTGTGGATAGTGCCGCCTTGTGGACAACCCTACGCTTAATCGCTTCGGGTTGACCACAAGGCTTGGATAAGCACTTTGGGGTCATTCTTAAAAGAGCTTATCCACACTCTCCACAGCCTCGGCTACACCGCTGCTATCTTATCCTGCCCGCATCAATTATTGGTGTCATATGAATGTTTATTAAAGCGAGCTGTAGATGGCTTAACCTCCGGAAGGGTGGCTCTAATTTCCCGGCGAGGTGGCTCAGTCACTACCGGAACACCGGCTCTACAAAGCCGTAATATTCACTTTTGGAGTGGTGTATCCTTTCTGCTAGTAGCAGTTGCTTATATTATACTTTTGATAAATGATCCGCATGATTTGAATACTGTAAGCAATGTTAAAAGTATCTTCTTCACTATTTTATGTGTACTATTTGGTGTCAGTCAGGTATATAGAGGTCTGGATAGTAAGCGTACTAAAGAAGATGAGCAAAATGCCGATGAAAGAAGAAAATTAGTTACCCTCAAGGCTGAAAGCAGTGCTTTTAAAATCACCTTTAATTTATTTCTTGTACTGACTGCGTTATTGATGGTTGCCATAGGAGTCATAAAATATAATGGCTTAACGGATGCAACAATATATAATGGCTTACTAGGGATTTTTGTAGGAGTGGCAATTGTGCCTTCTATTATGGTTATTGCTTCTATAGGTGCTAATATTTATCATGATAAACGCACTTAACTATATATTGAGACGCTTACCCTTTAATTTAATCTTAAGGGGTAAGCGTCTTATTATATGACCTTATTACTTTATTAAACTATTCGACGTTTTTCTCAAACTTTTTGATTTCTCACATTCCAGGTGCATATTTATTCATAATTTTAGTTACAGTATTTATCATCCAGTTACAACATTTATTTTGTAGATACAGTATTTTTTTACTAGTACCAGTATTTTTTTGGACCACAACAACACCTGTTTTGGTTTAAAATAGTCGGTAACAGAATGGCCCTCGAACCCGCATTCTACCGTTGGCCTCTTAACTGTCATTTTAGTTGAAGTCGGTAAAAAACAGCTCGACACTATCCTTTTTCTTACTTTTTTCGATTAATAAAGTCGGTAAAATAATTAGATAGTTTTGGGCTTTTGGTTTAATAAAGTCGGTAAAAGATTTAAGTCCATATATACCCTATTGGTTACTCACCAGTTACCTCGTAATATCTATCAATCAAAAAAACAATATTACTGCCAGCCAAATTTATTGCTAATGAGGCATAACTTCTTTCGACTTCATTAATTGTCGAGCCATCACCATGTCCCGATTGATTATTTCTGATAGAATTTACGCCTGATGACAAGATTGAGTTTAGGCTACTATACATATTATCTAGAAACGCATCAAAAATATGATTGTTTTTAAGTAATGCCAATAAAGAAGGAATATTTGCCCCTCTTACATATGCAACTTCAAGTTTGTCTAATATTGATTTAATTGTACTTTCATAGGCTTTACAGGATTCTAGAATTGCGTTCTCGTTGTCACCCTTAGTATAAAAATCGATTGCCTTAGTGAATTCCTCTAACGCCCCCTTAAAATCCTCATTTGCTAATAAAGTTAATGGTTTGACTACGACTTCTTGATGTAAGAAATCTGATTCTTTAGTTACAATTACATCGTTTTCTACTTGGAACCCTAATTTATTATGTTGGAATGTTTCATTTAAGCTTTTAATAAAATAATTTTTATAATTGGTTAGTTGTTGTATTTCACTGTAACGTGTGAGCGTAAGTATTTCAGAATTAAAATTTGCAATTAAAATGTCTAAAAAATCTAATACATCTTCTATCTCATAATTCATTAATAGGTCATTTAAATCCACCAAACATTGCCTGTAACCATTACCGTAATATGGTCTTCCAAAAAGAATATAATTCTTTAAGGCTTCTGAGAGAAAAAATCTTTTTGTTTCACAAAAATCGGTTAATGTTGGCTCTAAAATTTCATCTGTTAGTTTCGAAAATAACATTGTAAAAGAATCAACTATTTCCGTATCGTCTTTAACCTCATAGATGTATGGGTCACTTTATTCAATGTTTTTTATTCGTTCAGAATAAATATTTTGATGTATCATCGATACCCCTCCAGCTCTAATTTACTAAACATTCGATTATCTAACTAATTATACTGGTTTATTTTTGATTATGTACATATT
>JAJZSC010000324.1 GCA_021849995.1 Bacillota bacterium
TCCGATCTGTCTCGGTGTCACTGGGACGGTTGTCAGCGGCAACTTAGAATGCTGTCCTGTAGGATCTAAATTTTTGACTAATGAAACAGGGCAGGGTGTTCTGGGCCAAATCGAGTCCAGAATGCTGGATCTGCTGGAAGAATCGATTCAGGAAGTTTTGCGATTGAAGACCCCGCAACTGGTTGACTTAGCGTTCCCGAATGGGTCTGTAAAGATCTTCCTCGATCCCATTCTGCCCCAAGCACGCTTACTAATTTTGGGTGGAGGGCATATTGCTGTACCCTTAGCCGAAATGGGTAAACTTTTGGAATTTCAGGTAAGTGTGGTGGATGATCGCCCTTCCTTTGCCAACTCAGCACGTTTTCAGCAGGTAAATCAAGTTCTTTGTCAGGATTTTGAGACCGCAATCCGGGAATTTGCGTTTGATGCCAATACATATATTATTATCGTGACCCGCGGGCACCGTCATGACAAAACTTGCCTGGCGGAAGTATTAAAAAAGACAAAACCGGCGTATATTGGCATGATCGGTAGCCGGCGGAAAGTTGCTGCTTTGTTCGAGGATTTGCGCGAGGATGGATTTTCGGAAGCAGAGCTGAAGAGTGTTCATGCTCCTATCGGCTTAGATATTGGAGCACAAACTCCGGCAGAAATCTCAGTGAGCATCATGGCAGAGATCATCATGGTTCGTCGCTTTGGATATTGTAGTGGACTTAAAACGGTACAAGGGGGTAAACGCAATGGATAGCAAGGTGCTTAATGAAATTGTGCATATAAAGAATGATGAACAAGCAGCCGTTGCTACGATTATTTCAACCCGAGGATCGACCCCACGTAAATCCGGATCTCAAGTCCTATTTTATCGAGATGGACAAACGGTAGGAACGATTGGAGGGGGCTGTGGCGAAGCGGAAGCCAAACGTTTGGCTTTAATGGTTATGGAGTCGGGAATTCCAACCGTAGTTGAAGTGAACTTAACGCATGATGTCGCTGAAGCAGACGGCATGGTTTGCGGTGGGGTTATGGAGATTTTTATTGAGCCGTTAGAAACTAAGAGGCAAACAGATGATTAATGGATGATACAGGAATGACTTGCTTGAAATATTATAATAAAGTATAAAAAAACACGGGGTAAAGCAATAGGGCTTTCCCCGTGTTTTTCTTCTCCATACCAACCACAACGAGCATTAGTTATCTTTAGTGTCTTAAAGAATCTGTTCTCAATTCGCAATTAATTCAGATGGAAAAAGAAGTAAATAAAAAAGAGCGGCCATTTTAATAAATGGCCGCTGAATGAGGAGTTGTGAAGTTACAAACTAATAATACAAGCTGAATATGAATTTGATTTGAACTAATTGCGAATTATTGATGAATTCCAGTGATTAGATAAATACTGCAAAAGTATTACTTTTATTCTATTCATACCACAATCACAAGAAATTCATTACTTAATCATATTTATGGTTCAAAATAAACTTAATAGGAACAACAATATCATAAAAGTTGAACAACCAATATGGGAATGTAGGATTTTGACAATTAAATAATTGCTAATAAAAAGCTAGTTGCAGAAAGTTAATAAATATGAAAGGGATGTGTTCATGAATATTTTAGTTGTAGAAGATGAGAAGAGTATCTCGGCTGTTTTGAAGGCTTATTTACAACAAGAAGGGTTTCATGTTTCAACTGTAGGCAATGGCCTGGCTGGATTAGAAATGTTTAAGGAAAACCAATATGACCTTGTATTACTAGATTTGATGCTTCCGGGTATCTCTGGAGAGGATGTGTGCCGTGAAATCCGAAAGATATCTTCAGTCCCTATTATAATGTTGACAGCAAAAGTGGAGGAAGACGATAAGATTAAAGGGCTTGGGTTAGGCGCAGATGACTATATTGCTAAACCATTTAGTCCTCGTGAGGTCGTTGCTAGGGTAAGGGCGGTTTTAAGGAGAACTGCATCTGCAACTGCACCTTTAGCGGATGTTCTTACCTATGATAACGGTCTAACGATAGATAATATCAAACATCAGGTATTGCTTGATGGCGAACAGGTATTGTTGACACCCACTGAATTTAGAATACTAGGCGTAATAGCAAAATATCCTGGAAGAGTCTATTCCCGGTCACAACTTCTGGAAATAGTGCAGGGTCATGATTCTGGAGCTGAAGAAAGGGTTATTGATGCTCATATAAAAAAGATTCGTCACAAGATTGAGAGGATTCCGTCGGACCCGAAAATTGTCATTACAGTTTACGGTGTTGGATATAAATTTAACCCCCAAAGGGAGTAATGCATATGCATCGAAAGCTATTTGTTTCTACTATAACCATTGTTGTCTTAACACTGTTGTTAAGTCTCGTTGCGATCGAAATTGCTGTGAAACAGCAGTTCAGCCATTATCTAACCAGTTCTACTGAGGCCAGTCTTGAACAGATTACTCAGAGCTTAATGGATAGTTATCAAAAAGACAAAGGATGGAACGAAAAATCGTTGGAGGGAATAAGCCATAGTTTACCTATGGATGTTAAGGTTATAGTTAAAGATCCGCAAGGCAAGAGCATAACAGCACTAGAGAGTTCGATGCAACAACAAATGATGCATGGGAATATGATGGGAGAGATGTCTGATCCATCAGCAGTTGAGTGGAATACTAAGCTTGTTAAAGTAACTAGTCCGGAAGGGCTTATAACCATTGCTGAACTTGCCTATCCAACTAACGCTCGCATTGTTCATCCAGTTGATGTGTCTTTTATGAGAGAAATATTAAAATCTCTATTATTAGCCGGTTCAATATCACTTGTCATTGCGATCGTCTTAAGTTTCTGGATAAGTCAACGCTTGTCACGTCCATTACGCCGTTTAACATTAGCGGTGGAACGAATTGGAGCAGGTAACTTGGACGAGAGAGTAGCTATTAGCGGAACCGATGAAGTCGCAAATCTCTTAGATGCTTTTAATTCGATGGCTAAAAATCTAAAAAAACAGGAACATTTTAGAAAACAATTTACAGCTGATATTGCTCATGAGCTGCGTACGCCACTGACATCGATTAAGAGCTATATAGAAGCTTTCATCGATGGAGTACTTCCGGCGAATAAGGATAATCTAACTATATTAAATGAAGAAATAGACCGGCTTGTAAATTTGGCAAGTGATCTAAAGGATCTGAATGTAGCAGAATTATCTAGTTTAAATCCTGAATTTCTTCCTATTAATATACTGGAAATCCTAGATCGAGTCATAAGTAATTTACAGCCTTTAGTTCAGGAGAAAGGACTTGATCTGATCTGGGAGCCGCCAAACACTGAGCTTTATGTAGACGGTGACCAGTATTTGCTTACACGGCTCTTTTACAATATCATTCATAACTCTTATAAGTATACTTCCTCAGACGGGATCATCCGTATAGGTTTAGACGCCATTGACAACGTTATTGTAGCTAAGATTAGTGATACTGGAATAGGTATTCATAAAGATGATATTCCCTATATTTTTGAGCGTTTCTATCGAGCTGATAAGTCCCGTACTCGAGAAACTGGCGGAAACGGGATTGGACTAGCACTAGCCCACGAAATTGTAGTACTTCATAATGGTACGATTGAAGTCGCTAGTGAACCGGGGAAAGGTACGACATTTACGATAAAACTGCCTTTAAGGCAGCGAAACTAAAATATGCTTATATTTTAATTAATCCATTAGAGAGAAGGCCTTTGGGACTTGATCCTAGTGGCCTTTTCTAGTCTAGGAAGGTTCACTGGAAATTCATATGTTTTTCATGATTTCTCCTAAAATTATAGATATAATATTTGGTAAGAACTAGTGGAACAGAACTAAAAAAATTATCAATATTTTTTCTCAGGTTATTTTTAGACATTCATAACAAATTCACAAGTTATTCATTAAATAGTTAAATTATAGGTATATACTTGGTATAGTTTAAATTAGCTTGACTTATAGTTTTATTCCAAGTAGTCTTGAGGTATAATTTCATAGTTCTAACAGAAACTAAACCAAAGGCTTTAAAGCCAATTTTTTTAAAAATCCTATATAGGATAGACCCCTACCCTAAATTAATAAAGGAGGTTTGCCAATGTCCCAAATCACAGAGGAAAATCTTCATGAAGAAAAAACTTTGAAAGAGCTTCTGATCAGAATGAATAGGATTGAGGGCCAGGTTCGCGGGATTAAAGGAATGATTGAAAGGCATGTATATTGTGATGATATTTTAAATCAAATTGCCTCTGTCCAATCAGCGTTGGATGGAGCGGCAAAGTTAATCTTGGAAAAGCATTTTAAATCCTGCGTTAAGCAACGTTTGCTGCAAGGAGACGAAGAGGTTATTGATGAAGTACTAAAAACCATGTTTCGTCTCAAGAGATAAAGAGGGAGTATGAACCTTTTACCTTGTCTAAATAGCTCAGGTTAAGTGTTGCCAAAGGAGGTTGAAATAGTTGGCTGCAAATAGTTTTAGATAAAGGATGACTTGAGGTTATCAGGATATCTGTAGAAATGAAAGAAAAAGTTTTTTGGAGGTAAAAACATGGATACAGCAGAAAAACATGGTGTATCAGAACTTAGTTTGCCAGTAGAAGGGATGTCATGTGCAGCCTGTGTTTCTAAAGTAGAAAAAACTCTTAAGAACCTTAATGGAGTAACTGATGTTAAAGTAAATTTACTTTCTGGCAAAGCAGCAGTAGAATACCAGATC
>JAJZSC010000325.1 GCA_021849995.1 Bacillota bacterium
TTCCGATCTCTGCAGACTTGAGATGCCCGATATGGAAAAGTTCTACAAGAAGCAAAAAAGCAAAGGAGTAGAAATCCTGGCTGTTAATTTAACCAAAACAGAGAAGAAGCGGACCGACGTTCCAGACTTTATTAAGGCCTATGGCATTACTTTCCCGGTTCTACTCGACGAAGAAACCGAAGTGGCCCAAATGTACCAAGTAAGCTCTATTCCGACAAGTTATTTGATTGACTCAGACGGAGTCATTCGGGAAAAGCTCGTAGGGCCGATGAATGAAGATATGATGACTGAGCTTCTAAGCAGGATAAAATAATTTTTTTCCTATAACAAATTCAGGTTCAGCCTAGTTAAACAATGGAGGACATACGATGAATATGCAGGGTAAGTCCATTCTCATCGTAGAAGATGATGCTAAAATTCGCCAACTCATTAGGATCTACCTTGAAAAGGATGGGTATGAAGTATGGGAAGCTAAGGATGGCGAAGAAGGGATCAAGATATTTAGGCAGCAGGATCCTTGTTTTTTGATTTTAGATCTAATGCTGCCGAAGTTAAGCGGAGAAGAAGTATGCAAAATCATTCGAACCGATCTGAAAAGTGATGTGCCCATCATTATGTTAACGGCAAAGGTTCAAGAAATGGATCGTATTCATGGACTGCAAATGGGAGCAGACGACTATGTGACCAAGCCGTTCAGTCCTCAAGAACTGGTGACTAGGGTAGAGACCGTTCTGCGTCGCACTGCTCATCATTGCAGTAAAATAACTTACCGCGGACTGACCCTCAAACCTCTACGCCGGGAAGTACTTTTCAAAGGACAACCTGTTTCGCTAACCCACCATGAATTCCGTCTTCTATATTTTTTGATGAGGCATCCTAATCAAATTTTAACAAGAGAACAAATTATTGAGGAACTCTATCCTAATCAAGAAAAAGTTGTGACCGAAAGAACCATTGATGTTCATATCAATAAGCTTAGGGAAAAAATAAGTACGGATAGCGACGGCGATATCATTGAAACGGTCAGGGGAATGGGGTATCGTTTTGCTAATTTTTAAAAAGGGAAACGGGTTAGTCTGGAAAATTAGTATTTTATGGAAGCTCATGTTCGTTAATCTGCTTACCATAGGGCTCGTGATCTGGTTTACCGGGGTTTCTGTAAAGGATTTCGCCTGCTTGCTGGTCGATCAGTATCAAATCGTTGGGGCAGCAAAAAGCCGCATATTTGATCAGACCCTACAGGTTTATCTTTTCAGAGTGAGCCTTCTGGCGATTTTATTAGCTGGCATATTCTATTATTATCTTGTCAAAAAGCTGCTCTTACCCTTGCAGCGCTTAGGGGTTTCTACAAAAAAAATGGCTCAAGGAGAGTACTCTCCTCTGCCCATCCCTTCCCAGGATGAAATCGGAGAATTAACCGCTGATTTTAATCATTTGAGTTCCAAATTAAAACAAGTAGAAAACTTAAGACAAAAAATGGTGAGCGATATCGCCCACGAATTGCGGACACCACTGAGCAACATCAATGGATATTTAGAAGCCTTAAGTTCTGGTGTAATCCGAGGAAATCAAGAGCTTTACCGCTCTCTGCATGAAGAATCCTTACGAATGTCAGGGCTAGTTGAGCAGCTTCACCAATTAAACGTTTGGGAATCAAAAAAATTGTTCAAGCAACAAATGGCAATAGATATGAAGAAAATTTCTATAGACTCGCTTATTGAAACTACTATTAAAGGTTTTGATTTAGAATTCCAAGATAAAAAGATCAACTGTGAAGTTGATGTTCAGGCAGCACACGTTATCGGCGCTAGAGATGGCTTAAAACAAGTCCTGACAAACCTTATAAGCAATGCCATTCACTACGACCAAGGTGGTTGGGTAATAATAGAAGGGAAAAAAGACGGGCAGTTCTATAAAATCCTAATCACGAATCAAGGTCAACCCATTCCTGATGATCAGGCAGACGAGATCTTCGAGCGTTTTTATCGTCTGGATCCCTCCCGTCAGCGTGCCACAGGGGGCTCAGGGTTGGGCTTAGCCATTGCTAAAGAAATAGTGGAACATCACGGCGGGCAAGTAGGGCTGATCTCTAAGGGCAATAAGCATTCTTTTTGGTTTACCGTTCCACTTGCGGCCTCAATTGATGAGTAAGTAATCCCACAAGGTCTTTAAATTTCGAGCCTAGTATGTATCTTATCTTACATATTCTACTTTTATTTAATATATCTTTGATAGCAGGAAAAGAGAGAATCTTAAGGTATTCTCTCTTTTCACGTGCTAGATTAAGCCTACATTTACTATAGAGATATAGATTCGTTGAGTATTAATAATTTGGGTTAGAAATAATTTATCTTTATGATTATTTTAATTTTAAAATCTGTATAAAAACTATTCAAATAACCCATTCTTTAGGATAAAATGTATTAGATAGAAACTTTAACCAATGTATTCTCACTCTTTGCGACATAGGACTAGGTAAGTAACTAAAGGAATGGATGATAGTGAAGAAATTTTTATTCCAGTTTGCCCCATTTATCTTACTTTTTTTAGGGGCGGTACTATGGGTTACCGCTTATCATCTAGATATCTTAACTAGCATTCCCAAAGGGCTAGTGTGGTTTCCATTCGTATTAATCCAATTACTTGTCAATGTGTTATGTGGGATTCTGATTCAGAGGCTATACCAAGGTACCAATAAAGACCCCTTAACTGGCCTGAAAAACAGAAAATTCTTCTACGAAAAACTGAACGAGGAGATGGAAAGGGTTAATAGAACTGGTGCTTCTCTATCATTAGTTTTTATTGACATAGATAATTTCAAACAGACAAATGATACCTATGGTCATTCAACCGGAGACGAAGTATTAAAAAAACTGGCAATTGTTTTCGAATCAAGCACTCGGTCGATAGATACAGTAGCCCGTTGGGGAGGCGAAGAATTTGCGATTATTCTCCCTGAAACCAATTCGGAAGGTGCAACTATTTTTGCAGAACGACTAAGAAAGAATGTACAAGACCTTGATTTTGGTATTAACAGCACTATTAGCATTGGGGTAGCAACAACTGAAACACTAATGGATCCAGAAGACTTTTTAGCAATTGCTGATAAATGCCTATATAAGGCTAAAGAGACTAGAAATAAAGTGGTCACTGCTCTTCGGATACCAAGCATAGAGATTGTTCCTGGCTTAAAAGAAAATTTAAAAAATCCCAAGGCAAAATTTAGTGCAAATGAAGGATTAAAAATAGACGACCATGTGTTAACAATCTTAAATCAAATATTGGAGGAACAACGGGAACTGAGTAAAAGAATCAAGAAACTAGAAAAGTTTACAGGAGACTAACTACGTTGGGAAGATAAGCTTATCTAACCTCCGGTCGGTTCAATACGCCTTTAACGAAGAACTTCTAGCTACAAATGAGTCAATCAAGGTTTAAATCAACGTTTTACAAATGGAGACTGCCCGAATACATAGAGCAAGTAAACATTAAAATAACATTAAAGTACCTACACGCTTCTTCCATCTATCCCCGCTTCACAATTTCTCCTTGGTCCATGACTATAATTTGATCCATTCTCTCAAGTCCGTCCAACTGATGAGTAATAACCAAAGTGGTCCGGCCTTCCATCAATTCATAGATCTGCTCCATCACATCCCGCTGGGTAACTGGATCAAGGCCTCTTGTAGCCTCGTCAAGTATGAGTATCGGGGCGTTTTTTAATAATACTCTGGCTATGGCAATGCGTTGGCGTTGACCGCCGGAGAGCTTAAATCCACCTTCCCCGATGTAGGAATCATAGCCGTCTGGCAGAGTTAGAATAAAATCATGCAGCTTAGCCATACGAGCAGCATTAATTAGTTCTTGTTCCGTGGCATCAGGCTTGGCGAGCAGAAGATTCTCCCGGATTGTAGCATTAAATAAGTGTGTGCGCTGGGTGACGACCCCAATCAGGTTTCTTAGTTCGGCTTGAACATACTCTTTGAGCTCATACCCTCCTAAACGTATACTTCCTTGCTCATAGTCCCAAAAACGGAGCAAGAGGTTTACAACTGTACTTTTCCCGGCTCCACTGGGACCAACAATGGCAATCTTTCCACCTTCGGGCAAATTTAAGTTAACTCCCTTTAAAACCCAGGGTTCAACAGGGGAATAGCGAAAGCTCAAATCAGTGACTTTAAGGTCATAATGCCTTGGCCGTGGGGATGAATCGGTCGGATCCTGAATAGGCTGCTTGACACTGATTATCTCATCCAGGCGTTTGGCCGCTGCCTTACTTTGTTCAAAATAATGAAAAGCAAGCGGCAAAGGGAATACCGCTTCATAACTGCTTATAGCTCCAAGGGCAAGCATGGCGAGGTAGATCCCTGAAATTTTACCTTTAGAAACCAGCGGGATAGAAAGAGCTAGGATTAATAACATACTCAAGTTCATCATAAATCCGGTTAAAGCAGAAGACAGACCGGATAGAATAGACGTTTTCCGCTGTAAACGTCGAAGGGCACTGCTTAGATAAGATAAGCGCTCTTTTTGCCTTGAGACCTGCCCATAGGTTAAAATCTCTGTCATTCCCTGAATACTGTCTATGATAAATGTATTTAAATCAGATTTTGCCGCTACAATCTTCTCCCCGCTCCCTTTCCCTAATAGTTTGATCATGAGCGGAATCCCTAACCCTGCCAGTAAATAACAGAC
>JAJZSC010000326.1 GCA_021849995.1 Bacillota bacterium
CTATAACAAATACATCCTTTACTTTGTCAGGAAAGCGAAGTTTTAGAGCACGTTTCAAACCTGAAGCTACGGCATTTTGGTTACCGAAAAGGGAATGAATGTTCTGCAAAGCCACCTGAGGAAAAGCCAAAGCGCTACAACCAGTAGATCCCACAATTATTGTGTCTTCCGGATTAGGCAAAGAGGTTAGAATTAGGCGAAGTGATAAAGCCAATCCACATCCGGCACAAAGGGGATGTTCTTCCAATAGTTCCTTAAAAGACCCCAAATCGGTAACTCCTAAGTTCTTTCCGTAGGGTCCATTTTCAACCAGCTCCCGATACTCAAGAGGCATTATTTCTTCAAAAACAGGGGATATCGAAAATATATTTTTTCTCACACCGAACACCTCCTGATCTCATCCAATATCAATTCCGGAGGCATAGTCATGCCACCAAAAACTCTTGGTCCTGCCACGACTTTTGTGGTATCCTCAACCACAGATTTAATTTCCCTAGCTAACCAGCCCACCCGGTTAAACTCAGGAACAATAACAGCCTTGGCATTGCGAGCGATTTTTTTAATCTCCTCCTCAGGGAAAGGACGAATACTCTTTATTTTCACCAAACCTACATTTAACCCTTCGGCACGGGCCATAGCCATAGCCTCCCTGCTCTGAGAGACGGCAGTACCGGAAGTAACCAGCATTATCTCGGCATCCTGATTTTCCGTTTCAATTAAACCACCAAGGTATTGGTCTATGTACTTACGTGACCTTTCTGCTGCTGCTAGAACCTCCTGTTGCCACGAAGCGTGAGCCGCGTAACTAATGAAATTGCTTTTCATCACAAAAGGATCCCTCATTTGCCTAAAAGGTACATTTTCCATGTCCATCACAGGCACAGGAGCGCTATAGGGATTGTAAGGAGGTAGTTTAATATTCTTTGGAGCTATGTCTACTTTGTCCCGGGTATGGGTTACAAAGAAACCATCTACGAAAACTCCTACAGGGATATGGACATCAGTCTTTTCGGCAATCATAAAAGCTCTCAGGATCATATCATGCAAATCCTGGGCTGTTTCAGCATGAAGCATCATGATTCCGGTATCCAGCATAGAAGCCATCTCAATAGTATCAGGCTGGATAGTCAAGGGGGAGTTCACACCTCTAGTCATAAAAGCACAAACAATGGGTAACCTAGCCCCCGCCCAAGTAGAAAAGTTTTCAAAAGCGCGCAGAGTTCCAGGGCCTCCAGTAGCGGTAAAGACTCGAACTCCACCCATCGCGGCACCAGCTACTGATGACATAACAGCAAACTCATTTTCACCACGGAAATACTCCTTTATATAACCCTCAGCAAACAGATCCCCTACCAAATGCATGCTTTCTGACTGAGGCGTAATAGGGTAGGAAATAGCCATGTCAACATTAGCTCGACGAATAGCCTCCCGTACTGCTTCACTGCCAGTAATAAACTCGGTTTCCTTTGGAGCATCAAAAAAGAGGTGTCGAGGGTCTACTACGGTTTGTTCAATCACTTTGCTCCCTCCTTTTTCTGCTTTATAATCTCAGTTAGCTGCTGAAGCTCGGACAATCCTACATCCCGAAGCGATATCATAGCATCTTCATGACCTGCTTCCCCACATAAGGCAATAGTGTAACAATCAGTCCCACCTCTTATGATCTTCAAAGCCACATTAGCGTAGTGACAATGTACCCCTGCGAAAACGCAAACATCGATTTTATTGTGCCAGATAGTCAGGTTAGGGTGGTTAGGGTTAATCTCAATGTCGGGATTAATCATGGGGTATTTAGGGCGATAGTCAGGCATGGGAATAATTTTTGCCCCAGCCGCCTCCGCCATCTCTTTAAGGGCTTTAGCCTTTTCGGCCACCCCTTCCTTCCAGGCCCAAAGAAGTAGTGGACCGGGGAAAAATACGGGGTTTTTAGCATTTAAAAGTTTTTCCGCAATTTGCTCCATTGCATAGGTCCCTAGAACGACCTTGCCTTCGACCAAGGCTCCCCCTTTTTCAGGTAGTGTGATCCCTTGAGTTGCAGCAGCCGGAGGCAAATACCCTTCAGGTCCGGCCAGAACCCGATAATCAGTTAGTGACATTCTTCTCATCCCTTCTTAGTAAACTTTTTTCTTGGAAAACCTCTTAATTAAAATGGTCATCCCTTATTACACTTACGTCCGTTACATGAACAATAAGTACAATATCCCGCTCAATCATTCTTTTTAATTCTCTTAAAATACACTCCGCTACCTCCGGGCTGGAAATGCTGACGATTTCTACGTTGCATGAATAATCACCAAGTCCAGCCCGGTCCTGTTTAATCCCATGACGTCCCTTACCATAAATACCTTTATAGACCGTATATCCACTGGCACCACAATCCTCCAGCAAAGAGATAACTTTTTCCTTAAAGGCCGTTTCTACAATAATGCTAAGACGTTTTTTACTATAAAACTCCATATTCAGACTTCTACACCTCCCCGTTTAATCAAGATTTCGATTCATCCTAAAAATAAAGATTCTCTCACCAGTTTTAGTGCTGATATCAGTATGCAAACTTACTACCTTAGCTGATGTCAAAGTCCATAGTAGTTCTTCTAAATTAGCGCGTCCTTGCTCAACCAGTAGATGTCTAAGTTTTTTAATTAATGCCAAACCGTCCATATCCTTTGCCAAGTGCTGTTCAGCAGTAGACATCATTCCTTTCAGTGATACAACAACCATATCCCTGATGATATAAGTTTTTGCTGTTGTTGGGCCCCTACCCATGTAATCCTTCTCCCACTGGATCATAACCTTTGAAATACTGTCTTCCAATGAACCTTTACTCAAATGGCTCCCCCCTTCATCTTCAAGCCACCAAAACTTCTACCCCTTCACAATACTCAGAGCATAATTCGCTATATAGAAGTACATAGGAATTCCCACTATCAGATTAAAAGGCAAGGTAACTCCAAGGGAGGCTCCCAGATATAAGGCGGGATTAGCTTTGGGCAAAGAAACCCGCATAGCTGCAGGGGCAACGATATATGAACTACTAGCAGCTAACACCCCTAGCAGGGTAACTCCTCCTACACTCAATCCCGCCACAATCCCTGTAGCAATCCCCAATATGGCATTCACTGGAGGGATTAAAATTCCAAAAATCACGAGAAATATTCCAGCTTCTTTTAGTTCACCAAGCCTCCCTGCGGCCACCATCCCCATTTCTAACATAAAAAGGCTTAGCATGCCCATAAAGATGTCTTTATAAAAGAACCCCACCGTGTCCATACCTTTTGGCCCACTGAAATAACCAACTGCCATAGCTCCCAAAAGTAATATTACACTCTTGCTCAGAACCACTTGCTTAGTCACCCGGCTTAGAGAGGTTTGTTCCTCCGAATGTTTTGGCCCATTTTTCTGCTTAGCCCATGATGCTAAGATTAAGGCCACCACTATCGCCGGAACTTCCATCAACGCCGGCAAGCCGTTAACATAACCTTCATAGTTGACCTGTATATTGTCTAGAAAAGCCGCTGCTGCCATAAAAGTTACTACACTAATGGAACCGTAATGCCCGGCAATAGCTGCGGAGTCATCTGATTTTAATTTGCCTACTTTCCAGAGAACGATAAATGAATATAACGGAATAACAACACCTAAGGCTAACGCACCAATAATAGTCCCAATAATAGAGGCTAGTCCTGCCTCAGCGATGGCTACCCCTCCTTTAAAACCAATGGCCACCAACAAATAAATACTGATAAAATCACTAATAGCATTAGGAAACTCCACTTTGGCTTTAAGGATGGTAATCATTATTCCTAACCCAAAAAATAGAACCACCGGTGATGTTAAATTCGTTATAGCTAACTCTAGCATGTTACCCAACTTTTTCCCACCTTTCAGTCCGAAAAATAAAAAAGCCCAACATCAAATGCATTTGCATTTTGATGTTGGACTAACACTTAACTGGTAAGATACCCTTTAAATGCCCTTCCAACGTCTATTCTAGTGGAATGTCTGTGTTCAATACAAAAACAAAGACCCTCTCACCTGTCTTGGTACTTACATCAGTATGAAGACTGACTACCTCAGCTCCTGTAATGTGCTTAATAATCTCCTCTAATCCAGGACGTCCCTGTTCAACAAGTTGCCGGCCCAACTCTTTGATAAGAGCCATCCCTTCTTCATCACGAGCCAAGTGTTGTTCAGCTAGAGAAAGAACCCCTTTAAGTGTAACGATAACCATGTTACGAACGATGTCCGTTCTGGCTTCAGAAGGCCCTCGCCCCTTGTATTCCTTCTCCCACTGGATCATGGCCTTAGTAATCTCATCTTCCATTTGTCCTTTGGAATAAATCATGCCGTACTCCTTGTCAAATGAGACATCTCTTCATATGTGTTTTAATTATAAGTTACACCATGCAAAAAAGTCAAGAATAATTTGACAGTTTACATGTGCTTCTCTGTCTCCACCTTACTAACCTTACGAAGTCTACCTTTGATAGGCGTGTTTTGTAACTTCCCGTATACCAAGTCACCTTTGTTATTAAGAATTTCCACAAAGGTAGATATATCAAGGATATTTATAACCCCTATATCCTCAGCTGCCATACCTGGAATATTACAAAGGGTTCCTACAATATCTACTGGCCTCATCTTGGTTTTCTTACCTGCATTGATATGTAGTTTCGTAATTTCCTTATT
>JAJZSC010000327.1 GCA_021849995.1 Bacillota bacterium
CGATCTGCACCTAAGAGTGCTAAGACAGTCTTCACCTGGCAGGAAATTCGTGATATGGGTCTCTCCAACTGCCATCCCGCCAAATAAGGCAGCCCGATGAGATATAGATTTATCCCCAGGCACTCTGACTTCACCATAAATTTTTGCTACAGGTTTGATGAATACCCCGCTCATCAGGCAGTCCCCCATTATCACAACTTTTTTTGTAATTTCGGCTATATTTAACAATAGCCATATTAGGCGAGCTATCTATAGATACTCTCGTACTAAAGCAGCTTTCCTGAAGGCTTCTGAAATTCTTTCACCATCTCCGGCTTTAATAAAATCACTCAGCTCGTTTAAGCGCCGGTGACAGCACTCGAGAGATTTAAGGATTGAGGTGGAATTACTTAATAGTATTTCCTGCCAGAGCTCTGGTGAACTAGCAGCAATACGTGTAAGGTCACGGAAGCTTCGCCCGGCTAACTCAAGCGGAGCATACTCATCACTGGAACAATCCTGAGCAGCTAAAGCTAATGCTACTGACAGCAAGTGTGGCACATGACTGACAATCGCTACTTCCATGTCGTGAATTTCCGGTCTCCTAAAGACTACCCGTGCTCCAATCTGTCCTAACAACTTCGTCAATTCTTCAGTGACAAATCCGGGACAGCCTTCGACTGCCAGAACATAAGGATAACCTTTAAATAAGGATGGCTCGGATTGAGAAAAGCCTGACTTCTCCGAACCAGTCATTGGATGACCACCTATAAAGAATATTCCTTCTTCAAGCAATCTTTTAGAATGGCTGCAGACTAAACTTTTAAGACTACCGACATCAGTTACAATTGCTCCTTTGTTTATCCGACCTATCAGGCCTTCTACACTATTTTTTAAAACGTGTAATGGGAGGGCTACTACTACCAGATCTACATCAACACTTTCTGGCAGCTCAGTCCAACCTTCCTGTATCCACCCCTTTGCCTTGGCAGCAGCTAAAGTGTCTTTATCGGTATCCACAGCTAAAACTGTCCAGCCCAGATCATGTAGGGCTCCTGCCCAAGACCCTCCGATTAAACCCAATCCTAAGACACAGGCCCGGGGAGTTCGCCACCCTAGCCACCCTTGGGAAAGGCTTTTTCTCGTAATCTCCATTTAACCATCCACTCCCTTGAGATTACGGTCAAGCACAGTTGTTAGCCTGGCCAGATCCTGCATCATAAGGTTAAAGTTTGGTATGGTCAAGGATTGCTTCCCATCAGATACAGCTTTTTCCGGTTGAGGGTGAACTTCCACGATGACCCCATCTGCCCCGGCAGCCAAAGCGGCTTTAGCCATTGGATGAACAAGATTCCATCGTCCTGTACCATGGCTCGGGTCAACAATTACTGGCAAATGGGACAATGCTCTTAATGAAGGCACCATACTTAAGTCAAGAGTATTGCGTGTATAAGTTTCAAATGTTCGAATACCTCTCTCACAGAACATTACCTGATAATTTCCGCCATCCATTATATATTCAGCAGCCATCAACCACTCTTCAAGTGTAGCAGATGGTCCACGTTTTAATAAAACTGGCTTGTTGATTTTGGCAAGTTGTTTAAGAAGGAAAAAGTTCTGCATGTTTCGAGCACCTATTTGCAGGATATCTGCATATTCCGCAACCAGCTCGACATCACGAACGTCCATAACCTCTGTAACTACATAGAGCCCAGTCTCCTCACGAGCTTCGGCCATATATCTTAATCCCTCTTCAGCTAAACCTTGGAAGGCATAGGGCGAGGTGCGAGGCTTAAAGGCCCCTCCGCGCAGAAAAGTAGCTCCGGCTTCCTTTACTGCATGAGCTGTCTCAATTATTTGTGCACGGCTTTCAACCGCACAGGGCCCGGCCATTACATGGACCTCTGAACCACCAATTTCATGCTGCCCAATTTTAATAATACTATTAGACGGATGAAACTCTCTGCTCACAAGCTTATAGGGTGCAAGAATCGGAACAACTTTTTCCACCCAGGGAAGAGCTTCTAAATCCAACGCCTCTAGTCTCGAGCGATCGCCGATAGCCCCAATAATTGTCTTTTCTACACCCTGAGAAAGATGAACTTTAAACCCTTCTTGAGCTAATCGTCCTGTAACCTCCTGAATTTCGGCATCCCCACATCCTGTCTTCAACACTACGATCATCTGATATTAACTCCTTTCTGCCATCCTACAAATATTTTTAATTTGGCTAAGGCCAAAAATCTTCCATCCTGCGTAACAGACTACTTTCAATATACGACGTGAAAAAAATTTGACTCATTTGGTTTATTTGAGCAGATCCTCCATAACCTGCAGTAGGATTTGATTTTCTTCAGCAGTACCTACTGTTATCCTCATGGCATCCGGATATCCAAATGCAGCTCCCGGTCTAACGATTAGACCCCGGCTTAGTAACCGGTTGCTTAATTCTGATCCTATGCCCTGGAAAGTTACAAAAATAAAGTTTGTCTGTGAGGGCAAAACCCTTCCACCTAGACCTTCTAATCCTGCAGTAAGTTTTGTTCTTTCTTCTTTATTCTTACTTACTACTTCTTCTAGGTAGTTTTGATCCTCAAAAGCTGCTAATGCGCCAGCAAAGGCGACTGAACTAACATTAAATGGGCCTCTGACTTTATTGAGACCAGCTATAAGTTCCGGCCGGGCAATTGCAAATCCTATTCTTATGCCAGCTAATCCGTATGCTTTAGAGAAGGTCCTCAAGATAATGACTGGCCGATCTTCTTCAAGATAGATTGTGCCTGAGAATCTTTCGTCAGTAAACTCAATATATGCCTCGTCAAAGACTAAGAGAATATTTTTAGGAACCTTACTTACAAAATCTTTAATATCCTCGGCGGTTCGGACGGTACCACTGGGGTTATTCGGATTACAAATAAATATCGCTTTGGTTCTAGGAGTAATTTTATCCAGGAACTCATGTAAGGGATAGTATCCATCTACCAGCGGCAGTTCTACCGGAACCGCACCAATGAATCTTGTCACTGTTTCATAACGAGGGAAACTCGGCCGACCCATTAATATTTCATCACCGGGTTTAAAAAAGGCTCCAGCTATCATCCCAACAATTTCATCTGAACCGCTGCCAAACAGGAAATAATCCATAGGGACATTAAATGATTTGGATAAAGCACTCCGCAAGTTATAACCACTGGCCTCCGGATATCTAGCTATATCATTCAAGGCTTCTTTCATCGCCTCTAGTGCTTTAGGAGAAGGGCCCCAGGGATTCTCATTAGATGCAAGTTTGTAAACCTCAGTTAATCCCAATTCGCGTTTAACGTCTTCAATTGGTTTACCCGGTACATAGATTGGTAAATCACGCACCTCATCTCTTAGGAATTCCTGAAAAATCTGTTCCATCAAATTAAACTCCTTTCACCAGAAAAAGAAATCTTCTACTTGTTATTTCCCCAAAATTTGAAGAAAGATACTAAAAACGCACCCCAGTAAGAGGGTGCGTTCATCTACATACCACTCCATCCTACTATCCTACAAATATACACTTCCTACACTTCAAACTCCATCCACCCTATAAAGCCATCCTACCATAATATATCCATCAACAATATTTAGATTTAAAGTAAAAACAAATGAAATTTTTGTCATTGTACCATAAAGTTAAAGAATTTCGCAATACATTTAATACCATTTAGTACGTTAAAACCTGTTTGCTTATACATTATATTATCCCTACTGACAATATTGTTAAAAAAACTTGGCTTGCTAACGATATTAAATACCCTGTCAATCCTATTAGGCTAGTAAATCTTTACGCAAGGATGCAGCCTCTCGTAAAAAAATATGTTTAATTTCTCTTTGGCTAATATCCGTATTGACATGCAATAGTACTCTTATACAGCGTTCTATCGATCCTGGCACAGGAATCTCGGTAGAGCATATCAAAGGGACACTATGCCACCCTATTTCTCTGGCACTTGAAGCAGGAAAATCCGCATTCAAATCTGCAGTAACTGTAAAAAAGGCACTGGCAATATCCTCTAAATTCAACTTGTTCTCCACGACAATTGCCTTAAGTAGTTCTTGAGTGGCTTCTCTTATTTGCTCCCGTGTATTTTCGCTTACTGTAATGGCCCCGCGTATTCCTCGAACCAACAGCAAACACCTCCTATTCTTTTGGAGCTGCACGATGTCCTAAACCAATCGCGACCTCATCAAGATGCAGCAAGCCTACGCCAAAGAAGACTGCTACACTAAGATGTTCATCCCTGCGGGAAATTCCGATCTTACCTCCGACATTCAATCCGATAGCTTTAGGCATAACTTGGCCCAAGGCTTCACGGGCAGCACCAGCGACTGCCCCTTCATCTCCATGAGTCTCTTTAATTACACCTTCACGTTTGGCTGCAACAACCGCCCGTTCAACTATTTTCTTGATTGCAGTCACGTATTCACCGCCATAATCAACAGCAGCAGTTTTAATACCATTTCTCGAAAATACTTCTTTAAGATGGCTTTCTTCTTCTCTGCTCTCAGTCATAGCCATCTTTAAGGCCGCCACGGCCACTCTTTTACTCTCTGCTACCATTTGTAATCTTCCTTTCACAACATGACAAATAGGAAATCTAATAGCTTTGTAGGCTAATGGATTAAAAAAGGCACCTCAATGGGTGCTCCTTTGTATCAATTCATGTATAGCGTTTGCACC
>JAJZSC010000328.1 GCA_021849995.1 Bacillota bacterium
GACAGGATTGGGGTGTGGCTATAATGACAGATATCCTGGATTCCCGTTAACTCATAACGAGGCAGGCGGATTTACCCCTAGACATCTATAGATATCCTTCTGTTTCTCAAGAAGCTCGCCAACACGTAGTTCTTGGCCGGGTGCTTCGAAACATTCGATGATATCTAGCTTGTCTAATGCGCCTTGCAAAGTGTAACTTTTAGATAAATCACTATCTTGCATTTGCTTTTTGATGTATGAAAGATAAATTAGTGCAACAAACTCCACAAATAGCTTGCCATCAAGACTTTGTTCTGAAGAGACTAGTGTACGGCGCATGTTTAACCGTTCTTTAAGGTTGCCAAAGGCTTTCTCTACAACATCTTTATTACGATAAAGTTCAAGAGCTGTGATTGCAGTCATTGTTTCGTTAGTCAACAAAGCAAAGAAGCCAAAGTAACGCTTTGCTTTCATAACAGCATCTTCCTTAATAGTAATCTTAGTGCCGCGCTTTGGCGTGGTTTTAGTAACGAAGTACTTTTTGTACTGGTTTTCATGTTCCGGGACTCTTTTGCCAGACTCTAGTTCTTGACGAAATGCCATCAACTTTCGATCGAAGGCTTTTTCATCTTCTGCGGCTTTGTCAATGTTGTAGTAGTAGTGAATATAGATGCGTCTTGGTTCTGAGATGGTATCACCTTTATAAGGTCGATGTTGTAGATATTGCCATTCTGCCTGGACTGTATGACAGTATAGCTCATATTTTTCATTGAAGAACTCAAAAGAACGGAACCCATCATAAATGACATCTAACTCTTTCTTGATAAATGATAGGGATAGCTTAGCAGACATCAAGAACTTCAGATGATTTTTGTAAAGATTATTGATGTTGTCTTCACTATAGAAACCCCTATCCATGACCAACTTGACTTTAGAGAAACCAAGGACATCTAAATCGGCTAACAGGTTTTTGACTGTTTTGGAGTCGGGGATATTGCCTGATAACTTCCGATAGTAAAAGGGCAGATTGGATGTTTCGCCAAATACCAAAGCTAGATTTAACTGAGGCAATGAGTCATTTTCTTTATTCCTACCATACTGTACCTGCTTTAATAATTCTGAATAACTAGAGATTGAGGTGATATCATAAGCCCAGTATTCTTGTTCAACTCTTCGCTTCCCCTGTAGGCGAAAGAAATTATTCTTCCCACCTTCGTCAATAGATGCAAACAGCTCACTGCTTCGCTGGGAAGTGATATTCTTTCCATAGGGGTGTTTATGCAAACAACCCCATTTTTCAAAGCGGTAGAGTGGATTTTTGTCTTCTAAAATCAGGTAATACGCTACTGATAGAATCTGTTTGTAGGTACTAGGAAAGCACTGTTTCAAATCATGGGTAATACCAAGCTTGTCACCAATAGCATCTAGCAAGTAGGTTGCACCGTAGAACAATCTAGCTGTATCCGTTGTTGGAACTGGTCCTCTCTTTGGAACAGGTGGCAATTCTTTATTTTTTCTTCCTCTGGCATCTGTGGGGACTATTTCTCCAGTTTCATTGTCCACTCGGCCAACGAGGGTTCTCTTAGATCTAGATTGTCGCTTTTCTTTGTCCCAGTAAGAGACAGACTCATACGCATATGTAATGCCTGATCGTTTATCGGTTTGATATACGATAGCTGCCATTAAACTGCCACCTCCTCGTTATGTATATAATAACACATAACGATATAAGAAGCTAGCACTTAATGTCAATAAATCAAGTGATATCAAGGTTTTTCGGTATTTTTATCGCCGCCTCGTTATGTATGGGCGGGAATGCAGGTTTGATGCAGCCTGGGGGGTGTGTATATAATGAGGGATTGCAAAAGGCTTGAAATAAGGGATTTGTAGAGGCTACTGACTATTTAGGTCGGTAGCTTTTTGATTGAGAAGATTAACTACTAAGCGGGTCTAGCTACTGTAGGTCAAATTATTAAAATGTGATATAATATTATTATATTGAGGCTGGTTATTAAGACTTTTTTTGGTTTGGTAGTTTTCTTGAAAGGAGAATGTTAATGAGGAAAGTAAAGAAGCTACAGGGCGAAAGGTTAGAAAGAGCAGTTAATTCAGTTAAAGCTAGTATGTCTTATGAAAACATGAATCTTAATTCTGACGAAGTAGAGAATGTTAAAAAGGTGCTTTCAGGTGAATGTTCGACAAAATCAATAATCCAAGAAATTTTAAGGAAATATAGTAATTATAGGCGGGTGTAACAATGGATTATGATGTGGAGGACAAGATTTACTGTTACCATGGAAGCTCTGTTCTAAAAAATAAGTTAGGTATAAAAGACCTCCTAACTTTACAAGATGCGGAGCGAGAAATAGTTTCTGTTAGGTTAGCTGAGTTAAAACTATACTCACCTCCAGGAATTATAGATCTCGAATACTTGAAAGGGATACATAAACATCTTTTTCAAGATCTTTTCAGCTGGGCAGGTAAGTTAAGAACTGTAAGAATCTCAAAGGGGACTTTAAATTTCGCTTACCCTGAACATATCGAGTCTCAAGCTAATGGTTATTTCCAACAGCTTGAGAGAGAAAACTATCTAAGAAATACTCCTTTAGATCTTTTTTGCGATAGGTTGGCTTATTATAAGACGGAGTTTAATATGATTCACCCTTTTAGAGAAGGCAATGGAAGAACTCTTCGGCACTTCATAGAAACCCTGGCCTTACAAAATGGATATGAACTTAACTTTGAATCAAATAAAGATCGTTATTTAGAGGCTATGATACAGTCTCCTAGTGATATGTCTAAATTGATAGCATTTATAAAAGATAATATTTCCAAGGATACTGGTATTGGGAATTAACCCGACAAGAGACACAGAATGGTTACACAGCAAAAAATAGGATATCGACGCTACTGACTGTTAAGGAGCAGAAGGGCAACAAGTATTTCTTTCTGAATTAGGAGGGAAAGCGGATTTCTCAAATGTTAAGTTTATTAGCGTCTTTGAAGTTGTTGAAACAAAGGAATCTAGTTATACAATACTAATTGCCGCCAAAGGGGACCAACCTCCTATAGCGCTTGCTTTTGGTGAACTTCGCTGGACACCTGAAATAGATAAAATGGTAGTTCCCACACATTAATTAGGTGGTATTATGATTATAACTTAACATATCCAACCCCCCTCTATCATAAGTTTTAGGAAGAAAACTTTTGAGGAGGGGATTTTTATTAGGGTCTATATGTGGTCTTGGAATAAAAATAAGGTAAGAAGAAGTGGAATCTTAATACTTTTAGCAATGACATTGGCGATGATAGTTCATGTATCGGGTTTAACAACCGTAGTTACTTCGAAAATGGCAACTAATAGTAATAAGCTATTGCCTATTTATGGAGTGGATATGGAGGAGAAGAAGGTTGCTATTAGCTTTGATGCAGCCTGGGGTGCGTATATATAATGACGGATTACAAAAGGCTTAAAATATGGGGTTTTTAGGGGGCTACTGACTGTTGAGGTCGGTAGCTTTTTCTAATGTAAAATATAAGAGTTAACTAGAAATATTGAAGTGGGTACTTAACGGTAAGATTTGATCATATAATTCAGGAAGGTCCTATTGACAATTTGTAATAAAATGTAGTTAAATGTAAATATGTGCCAATGCATGTGACAAATTTCCTAAATAAAGGGGGAGAAAGGTACTGAAAACCTAAAAATTTTTTTGAAGACATTGGGTTTATTTTACAAAGGTTACATGGTATCTAAAAATTATAATTTAGTGGAATGAGGTGGTAAGGAAGTAGTCTAAGTTAGATAATTCTGCTTTTCTTCGCTTAAATTCGTAATGCGCCGGATAATTGGACGATGTAGTACTAGCAATTGGTTACCGTTTGGAGGTTAAGATGTTTGATAAAATACTATATAATCAACTAGCTTCATTAGAGTATATTAAGACTGTTCTGCCTTTAGAATTACTGGATCGTTTCACTAACGATCGATATCTTTTAGGGCATAGTATAAATGTTTTAAATTTCTCGTATATGCTCGGGTTAGAGCTTGGAATGCCGGAAAAACGGTTAATGCAAGTATCGCTTGGCGCTTTAATGCATGATATTGGAAAACTGGAATGTTGTGATTCTATTTTAATGGCCTCTGTTTTGACGGAGGTTCAAAGGAAAGCCATTCAAAGGCATCCAACCGTAGGGGCAAGAATGTTGTCAGAAATTCCAATGTTTGAAGAAATTACATCGTGTATTATCTTTCATCATGAAAGATATAACGGAGGTGGGTATCCTTCAGGGGTTAGGGCAGAGGACCTCCCAGTTGAGGTTAGAATCGTAACCATTGCTGACTCCTTTGATGCAATGATCTCCAAAAGGCCATTTAGATCCTCGATTCCACGATCACTGGTAAATGCTCAAAACGAGTTAGTTAAATGCTCGGGGACCCAGTTTGACCCGGATATGGTGAAGATATTTAATAAGATAATTAGCAATAATACGATTGAAATAATCCTGGGGCTTAGTGAGGCTGTAAATTGTGTCGATCATTACATTGCAAAATCCTGTAGTTTGTAAATGGGGAGGTAATACAAGGGCGAAAGAATCGTTTTCCCTTTGTAAACAGTCTAATATGACAGAAAATATCGAAAATTGTTGATGGCTGTAAAAGGAAAACAGGTAAGTAGAGAAATTGGAAGTTAATA
>JAJZSC010000329.1 GCA_021849995.1 Bacillota bacterium
GCTATCCCGAATACGTAGACTTAGGAAAAGGAACAGGTAATCTCGTCTCAGTTGGAGGGTTCTCCACACCTGAAGGTTCAAGCTTATTTTCCAACGGGGTAATTCTAAATGGAAAAAGACAACAATTTGATGAAAAAGTAGTAACTGAGGAAGTTACTACTGCTTGGTACAAGCAAAAAGATCCCGAACATCCTCTTGAGGCGGAAACAGAGCCGGATAGGGGGCAGCCCAAAGGATATACCTGGGTGAAAGCCCCTCGTTATCAAGGGGTACCAATGGAGGTTGGCCCGCTCGCCAGATCTGTTATTAATAAGGAAAAAATTATTGGCTATGGGGCAATCGGTCGGTTATGGGCCAGGACTCATGAAACAAAAAAAATTGCCCTGGCTGCCTTCGACTGGCTCAATCGTCTGGAGCCCGGGGCACCCACCGTTAATACCGCAACAGGGCAAAATTCAGGGGTTGGAGTAGGACTGTTTGAAGCGATGCGGGGTTCTTTAGGTCATTGGGTAAAAATCAAAGATGGGAGAGTGGAAAATTACCAGATAATCACTCCCTCAGCTTGGACTTTTAGTTCACGAGATAAAAACGGTCTTCGCAGTGTTGGTGAAACCTCCCTTTTAGGTCTCAAAATCCAGACCAAAGAGCTCAAAGAGGCTGGCCGAGTAATCCGCTCTTATGATCCTTGCTTTTCCTGCAGTGTTCACTTAATCGAAAACGTTAATAACGGTAAGAACAATAATATCAGGAGCCTGAACATAAATGTATAAAACCCCGGAAATTCAAAAGAAAAAACCAAAAATCCGTAAGGCTTTAAAATCCAGATTCACTGAAGCAAACCTTATTCAAGACATAGTGCTCACTCAACCCCTTAGTGTCAGAGTTTTTCACTGGGGCTTTGCCTTAAGTATGGTAATAGTGATTATTACAGGCTTTGAATTACACAAACCAGCGAGCTTCTTAGCTGTTAATTTCGGTCAAGTATTTGTCCTGCATATAGCCGCAGCGTTTATAGCCTCAGGCCTGGTAGCTTTTAGAATTTTCGATGCCCTAATTCGACATGACACTTCCCTCATCCCAAGTCTCAAAGACCTAAAAATGTTGCCCAAGCTTATGGCCTACTATTTCTTCCTACGCTCGACTCCTCCCCCAAGCGGAAAATACAACAGCGGACAGAAACTGATCTTCTCTTCCTGGATTATCGTTTTTATTATCTCCTCTGTTCTCGGTCTAGCCTCCTATTGGTTAGGTGAACACCTGATTTGGGTTTGGAGATTCATAGGGGGCGCTCAGGTAATTCGTTGGAGCAAGTTTGTAGCCACTATCTATTTTACTTGTACTATCCCTGTCCACATCTACCTTAGTCTGACTGAGGATCTAAGCAAACTCCAGGCAATGGTTACCGGCTATGAAAAAAACTCTCCGGAAACCCCCTAAACTTGAAATCCCCAAAGCCCTCCCGAGGCAAAATCTTCAAACTTGTCTCTATTAACACTTATGCCCTGAAAATAATCTGACCCCCAAAAAGCAAAAAGTTCCTACGTATAGGAACTTAGATGAACCTAATTCCACTCCAGCAGCACAGTCCTGAGGATTTTGCCTGACCTGGTCATCGGCAGCTTCTCCCGGATCTGAACCTTGACAGGCAAACCTATCCTAAACCTGGAACGGATATAGTTCTTTACTTCTTGACAATAGTTAACACATTCCTCATCCTCCAGCTTCCCATCTAAAGCGATATACACCTTAAGTGATTGCTGGTTATTTTCCCCTACTGCTATGACACCTGCTTCAACTACCTGTGGATATTCGAGCAGTGCATACTCCACCTGAAAGTAACTAATGAAATTATCATTAGAAACAAATCCATCTCTCTGGCTTCCGCTTAAGCTACTATTGAAGTTACTGTTCATGTTACTATTTAAGCCACTATTTAAGGTTCCATTGGGGTCACCGTGTAAATTCTGACTCAGGTTCCTTTCCAGATTACCAGTCTGTTGTAAGGTTGCTAAACTGGTACTCATTCTATACCCCTCCCGGATATACAACTTACCCCTCAACTTCTATTTTTAATTCTATTATAAAACAATTACTTTCCAAGTCACCAAATAATGGCTCAACAGTCGAAAACATAATCCGAACGGTTAACTGCCAAAAATTTCAATACATATTATATAAAAACCTTATTTTTAAATGATACTTTTTACCCTTATCTTGGGTATAATGAAGAGTAGAGTTGAAATTGAAAGGGAAGATGAGTCTTGCCGTTACATATTCATTTTGTAGGCGTAAAAGGCACCGGAATGAGTGCTTTGGCACAAGTAAGTGCCCATGTTGAAGAAGCTATAATTACAGGCTCTGACGTATCTGAGCGTTTCTTTACTGATTCAGTCCTGGAACGGGCCAATATTCCTGTGTTTGAATTCTCTCCCCAAAACGTCGAGTGCGCTGATTTGGTAGTAGCTTCTGCTGCCTATAACAGTGATCATCCGGAGCTTTCCCGTGCCAGAGAGTTAAATATCCCGGTCCTGAGTTATCCTCAATACCTAGGACGCCTGATGTCCAAAAAACGTGGAATCGCAGTTTCCGGCACCCATGGGAAAACCACTACTACCGCAATGATTGGTTTAACCCTTATTCAAGCAGGAATTGACCCTACGATCGTTGTTGGCAGTGACGTACCCAGTATAGGCGGTAATGCCTATTCCGGCACAGGACAGTTTTTCCTCGCAGAATCCTGTGAATATAGGAGGCACTTCTTAAACTATTCTCCAGAGTATTTAATCATTACCAACATGGAGTTTGACCATCCGGATTACTTCACTGATTTGGAAGATGTCATATCTGCCTTTCAGGAAATTGCTCTAAAAGTCCCGGAAAACGGACGGATTTTCATCTGGGCAGAAGATCCTAATGTTACTGCGATAAGCAGTAATGCTAAAGCCCCGATCACCACTTTTGGGTTCTCTGCTGATGCCGATGTTCAAGCTATTGACGTGAAGTTCAGCGATGAAGGAAGTTCAATCAAACTTCTTTATAAAGGAGAACACCTCGGGGATTTAGACCTTCATGTATCTGGTAAGCATAATATTCTTAATGCCTTAGCTTGTATAGCTTTATGTCTGGAAATCGGGATTTCAGCGGATGTGGTTTTGGAAAGCCTTGGGAAATTCAACGGAACAAAACGCCGGTTTGAACATCTCGGAAATAAGTGCGGTGCCATGATAGTAGATGATTATGCCCACCATCCAACCGAAATTCGCACAACTTTGGAAGGAGCAAGGCTATCCTACCCTGACCGTAGAATACGTGCTGTTTTCCAACCCCACACTTTTAGCCGGACCGAAAAGCTTTTACAAGAATTCTCCGAAGCTTTCCAAGCTGCTGACGAAGTCGTAATAGCCGAAATTTTCGCTTCAGCCAGGGAGAAAAATGTTGGTACTATTTCCGCAGCCTCTCTAGCCGAGCTTATCAAAGAACGAGGTATCCAAGCCAAGTATATCGGAACCCTGGACGATATCAAAAGCTACCTGTCCACAACACTGGCTCCGGAGGACCTAGTATTAACGTTAGGCGCAGGAGACATCTATAAAGTAGGGCAGGGTATCGTTGGTTAAGTCCTTGCCATAAAACTGAATGTCTAGAGCAAAAGCATAAAACAGAAGGATGAGTCAGGTTAAACTGCTTATCCTTCTGTTTTGTATTCTCTAAATCTTCAGTTACAACTAACTTTGTATTAAAGGCTCACTTCTCAATATCAACTTGCTTTTTTTGAAAGTAGCCATTCATGCCGCTCTGGAACAACATCAGATGATAAAGAATAGGTGGATGTTTCCAGGATTTTGTTTTACAACGCTCACTCTGTAAGCACCTAAATCCCTTTATAAGGCATATATACAAAAGTCACCAATACCAGTGCAAGGATACCTACCAAAACCGAGAGAGAGATCCCTACAAAAAATGACTTGAAGCCGATTTTTTTAATTGCGCTTAATTGTACCTTAAATCCTACTCCGGCAAAGGCCACTGCTAAGAACACTTTTACAAGATCAGCGTTAGTATGGACAACTCCGGGCTTAACCCCATTTTACGACCAAGCTAGGCTTTACATTTCTAGTATTTCTTTTTTTAAACAGGCCAAATTTCCACACCCTTACACTTTGTCAATTTGGAATAAAAATCGATTTACACCTTTGATTGACACCTCTATTGTAAGACAATTAGCTCAAGATTTTAAATTCAAAAATATCATCCATTGAATAACAAAAAATAATACATTAATAAAAAAACAAAAGGCCTGGCAGATACGGAGAATCCATTCCCGCCCATAAATCCGTTATGGTTATAATACAGCATCTTACAAAAGAGCAATCGGTTTTTAAAGAAGAAAACTAAGAGTTACGGCATGTCCAAAATATGCTATAATCTGGATAATAGGAGGTGTTATACATTGGACGAAAAGATCATGGAGATGTTTGCACAGCTTCTACAATCCCAGACAGAAATTCAAATTAGACTTGCCGGCCTAGAGTCCGGTCAAGAATCACTTAGATCCGGTCAAGAATTACTTTGGTCCGGTCAAGAATCACTTAGATCCGGTCAAGAATCACTTAGATCCGGTCAAGAATCACTTAGATCCGGTCAAGAATCACTTAGATCCGGTCAAGAATT
>JAJZSC010000330.1 GCA_021849995.1 Bacillota bacterium
AATGTAGGAAAATCTAGTTTACTAAACAACTTGCTCAAAGAAGAACGGGCAATAGTTACTAGTATTCCAGGAACAACGAGGGATGAAATAAGAGAGTCTGTTAATATGGGTGGTTTACTCCTTCAATTGGTCGATACAGCAGGTATTAGGGAAAGTAAAGATGTGGTTGAAAGAATAGGTATTGGGAGAACATGGAAAGTATTAAGTGAGGCAGATCTCATTCTACTAATGATCGAGGCAGGATTTGATCTTTCTGATGATGAAAAGAGAATTATTAATACTTATCCAGAACGCGTAATCCTATTGTTAAATAAAGTCGATCTTATATCGGAGTTTAAAGTTAACCTTGAACTTCCGAAAGATGTACAATCTATACCTTTTTCTGTACATGAAAACAGAGGGTTTGAAGAACTAGAGCGGGCTATAAAGCTAAAAGTATTTAAAGATACTTCCTTTACTTATAAGGAACCGTTAATATCAAATCTTAGACATATAGACTCACTTGAGCGTTGTAAATTATCATTAAACAGTGCCGTCGAGACTGTCAAGCAGGGTTTGCCATGGGACATCATTACTGTGGATATTCGTAATGCTTTAAGGGAGGTCTCTGAAGTTACCGGTCATAATGTTCAAGAAACTTTATTAGAAGATATCTTTTCTAGATTTTGTATCGGAAAGTAGGATTAAGGTGGAATATTTTGCAGGGGAATATGATGTTATAGTTGTAGGGGCTGGACATGCTGGTTGTGAAGCTGCTCTTGCCTCAGCCCGTATGGGATGTAATACATTGCTAATTACCTTAAACCTAGATACCATTGCCCATATGCCTTGTAATCCTTCTGTGGGAGGTCCAGCAAAAGGTCATTTAGTTAGGGAGATTGATGCATTGGGTGGGCAGATGGGGATTGTTGCAGATGAAACCTCTCTTCAAGTACGGATGCTTAATACAGGTAAGGGTCCAGCTGTTCATGCTTTACGTATCCAGTCTGATAAACAGGCTTATCAGCTTCGGATGAGGGAAGTACTTTTGGCTCAATCTGCCTTAACAGTTATTCAAGGGTTAGTTGATAAGATTATTTTGAACAATAGTGATATAGGTGGAGTTTTAACTAAGACCGGTGCCAGATTTGAAGCGAAAAGCGTGATTTTAACAAGTGGAACATATTTAAAAGGTAAAATAATTATTGGATCTTCAAGTTATGAGGGAGGGCCTAATGGTCAGTTGCCCGCCAAAACCCTCTCGGATTCTCTTCGTTCTCTGGGTTTGGAGCTAGGTCGCTTCAAAACCGGTACTCCTCCACGTATACTCAAAAGGTCAGTTGATTTTTCGAAGTTTAGTATTCAGCCTGGTGACTCAAGGCAGTGGAGATTTTCATTTATGCCTACTCAAAGTATTTTTTGGAAGGATGATATTGATGCTCAGGTACCATGTTGGTTAGGTTATACGACATCCCAAACTCACGAGATTATCAATACTAATCTTTATAGAGCCCCTTTATATAGCGGTGAAATTGAAGGAATAGGACCTCGTTATTGCCCCTCTATTGAAGATAAAGTCGTACGTTTTGCTCAAAGGGAGGCCCACCAAATTTTCTTAGAACCTGAGGGTTGGAATAGTGAGGAATTGTATGTCGCAGGATTATCTACCAGTATGCCGGAAGAGGTTCAAATTGAGATGTTAAGGAGTATCCACGGTCTAGAGCGAGTTGTAATGCTAAGACCTGGATATGCTATCGAATATGATTACGTAAAGCCTCACCAATTATCTCTTACCCTTGAAGTAAGGCAAATACCAGGATTGTATACTGCCGGGCAGTTAAATGGTACCTCAGGTTATGAGGAGGCAGCTGCCCAAGGCTTAGTTGCTGGGATCAATGCAGCGTTAAAGGTGAAAGAGAAAATGCCGTTTATAGTCAAAAGATCAGAGGGTTACCTAGGAGTTTTGTTAGATGACCTTGTAACAAAGGGAATACGTGAGCCATATAGGTTGCTAACCTCACGGGCAGAATACAGATTATTACTTAGACAAGACAATGCTGACCTTCGTCTAACGGCAAAGGGCAGAGAGATCGGACTTGTTAGCGATGAACGTTGGGAAAGGTTTGTCAGAAAAGCTGACGGCTTGCAGAAAGTCAAAGAGTTATGGAAAACAACAGTTTTTTCTCCAAACCGGGATGATTTAAAAGAAGTGCTAAATGAAGTTCAGTCTACACCTTTACGTGGTGGGATAAATGCTGAAGAGCTCATCCGCAGACCGGAAATAACTTTGTCACATTTGTCTAGGTTAGTGCCTGATATGGGCAGTTTTGATAGTGAAGTTCTGGAAGAGGCAGAGATAGAGGTAAAGTATTCTGGTTATATTGATAAACAGCTCAATGAAATCGAGCGTTTTATAAAGTTGGAAGAACGCAATCTTCCGACGGGAATTTCCTATAAAGACATTAAGGGTTTATCGACAGAAGGCAGGCAGAGGCTAATTGAAGTTTGCCCCGCAAACTTAGGGCAGGCTTCTAGGATAACCGGAGTAACTCCTGCTGATATATCTGTTTTACTGGTCTTTTTGGAACAGCGCAGAAGAGGTGCAAGTAATGTTTGAAGAAAAGCAACCTTTGCTCAAAGAATTAGCCTTCACTAAACTTGGGATTTTACTTTCAGAGGATCAACTAAAGAAATTTTCTGCTTTCGGAAATCTCATGCTTGAATGGAACGAGCGAATTAATCTCACAAGTATTACGGATACCGAAGAGGTTATCATAAAGCACTTCATTGATTCTCTAACTTTAGCCAAATTTATTAAGGGACAAAGTCTGGTAGATATTGGAACCGGGGCTGGATTTCCTGGAATGCCATTAAAAATTTGTTACCCAGAGTTAAGCGTTACGTTGGTCGACTCTTTGTCAAAAAGATTAGACTTTCTTAAAGAGGTGATCAGAGTATTAGATTTAAGTGGTATTAAAACTGTCCATTCTCGGGCAGAAGATTTAGGAAGGGATTCGAGATACAGATCTAGTTTTGATGTTGTGACCTCGAGAGCTGTTGCTAAATTACCGGTTCTTATTGAGTACGCAATTCCTTTGGCTAAGGTAGGAGGTCTGTTTCTAGCTGCAAAAGGTTCAAAGGCCCAAGAGGAGATTAATGAGTCCAGCAAAGCCCTAAAGGAACTAAACTGTCAAATTCATGAGATTGAATCATTTAGTTTAAGCGAAGAGGCTGAGTTTAGAACAGTCATTATTGTTAAGAAGACTGGGGAAACTCCTAAGGAATATCCGCGAAAGGCCGGACTCCCAGTAAAAAAACCATTGATATCTTAGTTTAGAATTCAACAGTTTGCTATTAGGATTAGATTTCAAGCTTGTTTCATATCAATTTTACACGTTTTTTATGCTTGAGAATTTAATTTTGCATTAAAGCGCCTAGAGCGCTTTTTTTCTTTGGGATGTTTTGGTACTATAAGGTAGTAAGATTTGATTTAAGAGGGGGAGCTTCATGGCCAGGGTAATTGCGGTTGTGAATCAAAAGGGAGGAGTAGCAAAGACTACCACGGCTGTCAATTTAAGTGCTTGTTTGGTAGAGATGGGTAAGAAGATACTTTTGATCGATTTAGACCCGCAAGGGAATGCTACTAGTGGTTGTGGTGTTTCTAAGCACAAGCTGTCTAAATGTATCTACGATGTCCTGATAAATGATGTACCCCTTCAAGATGTAGTACAAAGAACTGAGCTTAAGAATTTATCAGTTGTACCTGCAAGAATCGAACTGGCCGGTGCGGAGATTGAGTTGGTTTCACAAACTAACAGAGAAAGCAGATTAACAGAGGCTCTGGTATCAATTGAGAAAGATTTTGATTTTATCTTTATAGATTGCCCCCCCTCTCTTGGCTTGCTTACTCTAAATGCCCTTACTGCTGCATCTGATGTGATTATCCCTATACAGTGTGAGTACTATGCTTTAGAGGGTCTTACACTTTTGATGAATACTTTAGAAAAGGTTCGAAAGCATCTTAATCCAAAACTAAACATTTTAGGTGCCTTACTTACGATGTTTGACGCAAGAACGAATCTAGCTATTCAAGTCGTAGATGAGGTAAAAAAGTTCTTCCGCCAAAGAGTATTCCAAACCATAGTACCACGAAATGTAAGGCTTGGTGAGGCCCCGAGTCATGGAAAGCCAATTGTTCTCTATGACAGTAGGTCTAGGGGAGCTGAGGTTTATAGGGATCTTGCTAAGGAGGTTTTAGAGCGTGTCTAAGAAAGGTTTAGGCCGTGGTTTGCAAGCGTTGATTTCTGAAGGTATTTCAGATGAGCCAACTATAAAAGAAATACCCTTAAGTGATATTGAGGCAAACCCAGATCAACCCCGCAGGGAATTTGGTCAAGAGAGTCTCGAAGAATTGGCAGAATCCTTACGTATACATGGTCTTTTACAGCCAATTCTGGTGAGACAGTCTGGAGATAAATATCATATTATTGCTGGAGAAAGGCGCTTTAGGGCTGCTCATTTAGCTGGTTTTTCAAAAATAGCCTGCATTGTTCAGAGTTGCTCGGAACAAGAAATGGCTGAAAGAGCACTGATTGAAAATATTCAGAGGGATAATCTTAATCCAGTTGAGGAAGGATTTGCCTATGCCAAGCGGAGGGAGGAGTATGG
>JAJZSC010000331.1 GCA_021849995.1 Bacillota bacterium
CCCTGATCTATCGCTATATATGATCAATAAGGATGATCCAAATTATCAAGCCTTGGATAACCGGACTAAGGATAGTAATTTCTTGATTCCAAAGGGTGATGGAACATTTATAAAGATTCCGAAGTCAAGGGAATTGGGTGTATTGTTTGGATCTCTGTTTGAAAGAGGCTTAAGAGTAGCAGAGGGACAGAAGGATGCCTTCAAAGGGTTTGGAAATACTGTGGCAACTAGTTTTTCCCCAGCTAACCCGATTGACAGTAATTTCTTTGCTCCTGCTACCTGGAACATTGCAACCAACAAGGACTTTGCAGGCCGAGCTATAGTTCCACAAGGGATGCTTATGGATAAACGCTCAAAGTATCTGCAGTATGACGAAAAGACCACTTCTATTGCTAAGGCTATTGGGGAGTTGAGCGCTGAGGTTATTCCGGGCGGGATATCTCCAAAGCAACTTGACTATTTAGTGAAGTCATACAGTGGGGTTCTTGGCCAATTCGGAATACCTTTAGTAACGCCGGGTGGAAGTCCTGGTAAAACTTTAACTTCTCAGTTTGTGGCAGACCCTACATTTAGTAATCAATCCACAACTGACTTTTATGATAAGCTCGATAAGTTGTCAGCGGCAGCGGTTGACAAAAACATTCTTCAAAAATTACCCAGTAAAAACCTCACACCAGAAGAAGATATGAGAAACTCTATGAATGGGGTGAGTGCGGCCCTAAGTCGAGGAACTAAGCTTATAAATACTCTTCAAGCTAGTTCGGACCCGGCTAAGGACGAAAAAATCAGGGCAATCAAGATTCAGATGCTTGACTTGGCTAGAAGGTCTACCTTAGCTAATGACCCAAAGTCAATGCAGGCAGTAGAGAATAGCTCAAAAAGTATGTTCAAATAATAAAGAGAGCAGGGAATTAACCCTGCTCCTTCTCTATCATTATAGCTCATCGCGCCTAGTCCTTGGAAATCTTCTGTTTAACTCATTCATACAAGAATTGTTTATGTATACGAGCAATCCCATGAGTAATAATAGCAAAATCCAAGGTGTGATACTGGCAATAGTTGAACTAAATCTTAAGGATGTTCTTACGACAAGATTAATGAAAATACCTATTCCGAAAAACATTATTGTGTCTATACAACCAATAACACCCAGCCAGAACCTTCTCGATTTTTCATCATCGGTCAATTTCATTTTCTTATTACCGACGATAAACTCAATGCTTGATGGAGGCAGCTGATCTCCCTCTTTCCAATCCTTCACTTTCCATCCTCCTCGAACTTAGTTCCCTAGAAGGGGGCGCTTACTTTTGAATAGAAAAACGTTAAAGTTTGCCCAATCCTTAACATTTTTCTGTAAGCGTTTTGCCCATACGCTTGTATTTATTATACTATATTTTACCTTTAAAGGTGTTAGTGTTTTATAAACCATGGCTTTTCGATTTCTTGATTATTCACTGTAAAAGCATCCGATAAATAACGAACAACGGCATAAATAATCGTGAACTTAATACCTGTACCCAACATATCCGTAAGTGTGGAGAGGAAACCATTGGCATTCACAAACCAATAAGAACCGATGGTAATAATGATAAAGGCTCTTAGTATATGCATAGGGAGAGCTGAGCTCGTAAGAAATCTTTTTGCCTTTTAGGGTTGCAAGAGACTAACTGAATCCGAGTTTATTTCTACGCACAAATAACCAAAATCGTTAGGACTTATAGCTGGAATAGTGAATTTCGCTGTGTTCCATGTTCCGGGTTTTATTTCAGTATTAAGGTCTATTGATTTTTCCTTTAAAGTTTTTTTCCACTGGTTATATTTATCAGTCCCGTTAGCGCTAAAGTCTAAAGCGTTGTGTGTTCCATATTCAATTTTCATTTTTAGTCCGTTGAATGTTGCATTCATAGGATTCCCAATGCTCAAAGTAACTTGGACTCCATCTAAATATGGCTCTACTTGCTTTACAGATACAAAAAACATACCTAGATCGGTTTCTATTTTCATAAACCCGGCATTGCCGGAAAGGTCTAAAGCTCTGCCTTTAGTCTCCTCTGAAATATGTATTAGGTTGATTTGGTTTTCTAGATCAGTGACCTTTTTTGTTAAGTCAGCAATCGTTTTTGCTTGATCTTCTACCGGGCTAGAAGTATTGGCGGACTTTGTGCCACATCCGACCAATAAAAGAGAAATGATTAACGTTGAAATAAGCGCAGTCTTCGCTAATCCCTTTTTCATTCAAACCCTCCGTCCATATATGACCATTTATTTCTATTTATGGTCTATTCTCCATATCATTTCTATATCCTCCCTGAGTTCCGATAAGATTACTGTATCGGAAATTAGAGAGGAAATATCACATAGTTGATACAGCACGTATATACAACTACTGGGCTTTTTGCTTTATCCTTAATTGATCTTATCCAAGATCCATTACCTTCAACATTTAGATAATAGTGTTCTTTAACAATGTAATTGAACAAAGGAGGAAACTTTATGAAGTGTTTTACATGTGATAAATTAACAGGAATATATAAGACTGATTTACAAACTTGTGGCAGGTGTGGAGAGGTTAAAAAAATAGACCCTGTACGAATTGTGTTAGATATGACACCGATCTATCTGTCTGAAAGCAATCGAAATAAAAAAGGCAGAAAGCCAAAACTTACGGCCACAGCATGATATTAAATACGATCATAAAAACGGCAAAAGTATGGAAAGCTTGCAAAGGAATATGGGGTAAGCAAAGGGACAATATCTAACACATTGCACAGAAACAAGTAATTAGTAGGGTAACATCAGGAGCGGAGGTAACAGATCCGGGATAAATTAATATTAGACATCGCGAAAGCCTCTCTCCTTAATTGGAAGGAGTTTTTTTGTATTTATTTATTAGAAATTTAAGTAACGTTGCAGGAAAATTCATCCACGCCGTAGAAACCTAAGTAAAAGATATAGGATAGGATGACCTAAATGATTGTTTTGGGATTAACCGGATCATTTGGTAGCGGCTGTACATATGTTGCTGAAGAATTTATCATGCCGAAAGGATATCAATACCTATCATTGGCTCATATACTGAGAGAATTTTTCAAAGAACAAAATGGTCAAGAATGCGATCTTTCCAGACACGAAATGCAGAATTATGGAACGCAAATAAGACAAAAGCATGGGACAGATTTTTTGGCACTTAAAGCCATTAAAGCGATCAGTGAAAGCGGTCATACTAAATGGATAATTGATAGTATAAGAAACCCCAACGAAGTAAAATCTTTAAGGGGTGAATTTTCTAAGTTCTATTTAGTGGCATTAAGGGCTGAATCGGACATAAGATGGAATAGGATTAAGAAAAAATATGATGGCAATTTAGGCGTTTTTGAATCGGATGATAAGACGGATAGCAATGAAAAAGTTCCACATGGACAAAGAGTCAGAGATTGTTATGAAATGGCCGATTTCATTATTTCTAATGATAAAAACACCCCAAATCGAAGTAAGCTTTATAACGTTTTAGATCAAAATATATGTGAGTTTATTGACATAGTAGAAGGAGAAAAAGAATTTTCTCCAAGACAGAATGAAGCCCTAATGGCAATGGCTTATGCTGCTAGTATAAGATCACGTTGTTTGCAAAGAAAAGTTGGTGCAGTACTTGTAGATTCTCAAGGAAGTATATTCAGTTCTGGCTACAATGAGGTACCAGTTGAACAAGAGACTTGTAAGGCCGCATTTGGGAGATGCTATAGAAAGGTATTAAAAGAAGAATTTGCTATTGAAACCGGCAAAGTGATAAACAATGACCAGATGACTAAAGACGTATTCAATGTGTTCCAAAATAAATTTAAAATATTAGATTATTGTAGGTCACTTCATGCTGAGGAAAATGCGATTCTTAATGTAGCACGATTTGGGAGTGCAGTGGCGCTTAAGGGCTCAACACTGTATACAACAACTTATCCTTGTAATCTTTGTGCTAATAAAATAGTGCAAACAGGAATAAAGAAAATCGTATATATGGAACCATATCCGATGAAAGAGGCTAAAGATATATTAAACGAAAATGATATTATTCAAGAGCCCTTTGAAGGAGTTTCCTTTAATGGATATTTTAGATTTAAAGAAGAGGAGGGGTGAGAAATGAGGCTATGCCCGAAATGCGGTTCGTTAGCCTACTTTGATTCCTATTTTAATTCTTTCATGTGTAACACATGTGAGAAACGCTGGAAAGAAACTGGAAAGATTGAATCCATCAAAGCCAAAAATGGTTTAATTATTAAAAGGCGCTTGACCGTAAGCGAAGAAAAAAGGGTTCAATACGCTAAATAAATCTTTTGAATCCCTTAGTTATTAACTGGGGGATTCTTTTCAATCGTCAGGAAGTATAAACACCATCAAGATCCTAAACGCCCCCATCGAAGTCCAAGCGCACATATGGCTCTCATCGGAAACGGTGGGGGTCTTTTTGTTAAACAGTGGAGGCTGAGGCTATTATTTCATGAGGTAGTTTCTCTGTACCACATATCATACCTTTCGACAAAACCTTACCTTTAACGCTATTGAAGTTAGTAATACTTAATACTAGAATATTCAAGGGTGCAATTTTGCTTAGGATGGTGTTCTAGAAATGAAACTCAAAGTCAC
>JAJZSC010000332.1 GCA_021849995.1 Bacillota bacterium
GAATGTATAGCAAATTTTGTAGCATTCTTAAAATTCAAACCGGACTTAATCAATGAGCTAAAGTATTTTAAAAAAAAGAGAAGTAATTTATAAATGGTAAAAGCCCGGTGTGTCAAATATCCCGGGCTTTTACCATTTATAAATTATCTAAAGTAGCTATGTTTTTTCTTCTGGAAGAATCGATGCACATTATACAATTAGACAGATGTTCCTTTTTACTGTGAAAACAACTGCTGCAAGGAGCATGTTCAAATTGTAAAGTAGAATGTTTGATCCCATAATTGTCAATTAGTAGGTGTTGAATCATATGAAGTATTTCTTCACATTCCTTTATATTTAGCCTCTTTATACATACATGAGCGGTTAGAGACATTATCTCAGCAGAAAGGCTCCACACATGAATGTCCGTAACATCTATTACCCCATCTATGCTCTTCATTGAATTGCGTATTTTTTTAATATTAGTATTTTTAGGAGTAGCTTCGAGTAGTATTTGAATGCACTCAATTGTCATAGCAACAGCACTTTTCAGAATCAAGCAGGCCAATATTGCACTAAGCAGAGTGTCTATACCTGTCCAACCTGTGAAATAAATTATTACCCCACCTATAAGCACCCCTATATCGGCTAATGCGTCTCCTGCAAAATGCAAAAAGGCACTCTTTACATTTAGATTATTTGCGTTTTCCTTAAGAATGAAGACGATTAAGCAATTTATCGCCAATCCCAGTATTGAAATTAAAATCATTCCAGTTGGTTCTATCCTTATCGGGTTAAGATACCTTAGAAACGCCTGATAAAAAATAAATAAAGAAATAAAGATAAGTAAGAGGTTATTGATAAGAGCGGTTAAAATCCCATGCCGGTAATGGCCAAAAGTGTATTTATCATTAGCCGGTTTTAAAGCATATTTTAAACCTAACCAGCTAATTACTAGAGATGCCAGATCTGTCACCAGGTGCCAGGAATCACTAAACAAGGCTAAGCTATTAGTTCTATAAGCAAAAAAGAGTTTGCCCAAAAGAATTGTAGCAACCATCAAAACAGAAAAAAATATTTTTCTTTTACTTTGCAATAAACCCATTTCGGTTTCACAGGTATTCATTGTATCCACGCTGCTGAACTCATCTCCTAAAACAAATTTATATCATCATACGCACAGTGAAACTGAATTGTTAGTTGAAAGAAACATTTTTTTTGTACTGGTGATTCGGGTGAGGGGTGTTTAAAATTAAACAGTAATTTATTGCACATTTTAATGATTGTGCGACACAAGAAGGGACTCAGAGATAGAATAGACCCTGACCTCCAGGAAACCGGCTATTTTTGAGGTAAGCACCCCAATTATGCTAGCTTACAATATAATCATTAATGTCTTAGATTAAAAAAACCAGCTGATTAGCTGGTAAAATATGTCTTAGCGTATTATTTCGTTAAAATGTTGGCGGTACCCCTAATAAAACCAATATCCTGCTTCTAAGAATTGACTTATTTTTAATTATTTTAATCCAAGATGTTCAGAAAAAAAGTGTTAGACTAAAATGTTTACCTATACTATGAAAAACAAATCGGTTCCAATCTGATTAATTACTTTTGACTGTTCGTCAAAAGTCCGAGGGCCAACCGCCCTTGGACTTTTTTTATGTTCAATATGGTGGTCCGACGGAAACACATTTTTGCTGTTGTCCTTCTTAGTACTGAGTTTTTTGAATCAGTTTATTCCCCTTAGCCTGATTTTTTAAGGATCGGCTACTACATTAAATAAAGTTATATTGTACATAAAGGCACCTCTATAATCTATAGTGGAAAAATATTTTTTAATCCAATCAACAAAATTATAACTCCACTTAGCATTGTACTAAATTGCCCTATAGTAAAGGAACCAATACGTATATTTACGACTTTGCGGCCTAAAGTAACTCCTGACCAAACACTAACGAAGCTGCCAATCGAAGCCATTACCGATATGGCCAGTGGTGAAAAACCAAATAAACCTGCACTTAATCCATTTGTAAGAGCATTCGCTGAGAGAGCGATACCCAGTAGCATCGCTTCTCCCAGTTCTATGTTTTTATTCTTATTGGCATCAAATGATTCAGGCTTTTGAAGATTGACTTTACCTATATTATGTGAATTTTCGCCAATCTCACTATCAGTTCTTTTTCTTGGTTTAGCTAGTAATACTATTCTAATTCCAATAACAAACAAAATAAACGCACCTAGTAAAACTGGCAATATTCCCGGAAAGAATGTAGATACCCATTTACCAAATACTATACCAAACATGCTAAAGGAAAAACAAATAATAGCAATTATTAGATTAGATAATATACCAATGTTAATATTTTGAATACCATACGATATGCCTACACCTAAATTATCTAGACTTGAAGAAATAGCAAAACCAAGGATCATTACCCATTCCATATTTTGGCACCTCTAGGTTCCAATTTAGATTTAGTAGATAAATAATATTCCATTACTATAATTATTGTGCTAACTAAAACCCAATGGCACATCTATACAATTAATCCATTAGTTTCTAATGAAAATTTCAATTAATTTTTCGGAAAAATCATTCTTGGTCCCATAAAAAAATAAACACCTCTTATGCAGTATAGTTGACTATACGACATAAAAGGTGTTATCTCAGTGCTCACACTGAACGCAGCTAACTTTAATAGTTTCTTTTCTGTGTTGTTTTTTATAAGGGAGTTAGTAGCTTATGAATTTTTCTTCAGCTATTATATTAAAATCTCTGCTCGTGTTCCCTACTTAAGCTACTTTAATGATAACATCTTAATCTATCCCTTAATAGTTAAATATTTATCTCAAGGACACCACATTAAAATGTAATGCAGCTTCAAGCAAACACGTAATCTATCAAGATAAAGTATTTAGCCGTCTTAACACAAGGTTTTCAAGAACATCATCTACAGTAACAATCCCTAGTAATATATTATTATCGTCTACGACAGGCACAGCTAGTAGTTTGTATTTATTCACTATGTCCAAAACTTTACAGTGTTTATCGTAATGTTTTACACGAATTACTTGGGTATCCATAATTTCGCCCAAAATGTCCTGGGGTTCTGCGATAATCAAGTCTCGTATTGAAAGTACACCCTGTAGGACCTCTTGTTCATCCAGCACATAGAGGTAATTAATCGTTTCTGCCAAAGAAGCAAGTTTCCGCAACTGGTTAACTGTGTCTTCAGCTGTTATTTCGGCAGTGAATGCGATATACTCTGTGGTCATTAGGGCTCCTGCCGTACCCTCAGGATAGGCCATTAACTCACGCACATCTTGAGCCTCATTTGGTTCCATAAGATTCAGCAATTCACCTGTTTTTTCATTATTCAGTTCACCAAGTATATCCGCTGCTTCATCAGGTGGCATTTCTTCAAGGATATCTGAAGCCCGATTGCTATCCATTTGTTCAATGATTTCCACTTGGGTTTCCAGGTCAACCCCTGCCAGTGCATCAGCAGCCATATGGTTATCGAGAATATCTATGAAGTTGTTTCTCTCTTGACGATCTAGGTCTTTAATAATATTTGCAATGTCTGAAGGATGTAATCGATTAAAAAGCTGTTGATCCTGGCTAAGCTGTAAATGCTCCCAACCTACGAAGTCATTCTCATGATTTTTAACTAAAAATTCCATGCCAATGCGTCTGAATAAACCACGAAGGCCGATATCAATGGCCACCAGGATGATGTCACTGTTCTCTCCTTGAGTGATCCTGGAGAACTTAATATCATTAACCCGGACCAAGTTAGAATTTTTTAAGTTGATGATTTGTCTGTCCAGTAGCCACTTACCAATGTAAATTTCATTGTTCTGTATTCTTCGCAGATTAGATTCTTCCAGCTTTCCTTTTAGTTTTAACCCCCGTACATCCCAATGATCAATCTGATAAATATCTATAACTTTGTGTAAACCACTAGCGTGCTTAACTCCAGTTACTCGAGGGTAATTGCTGCCCCATTGTACTGCCATGTCCTTTAACTGTCCTATTACTCGCCCCTGAACATCATATATTGGTTTTTTAAGTAGCTGACTTAAATATATTTCTTCTGAAGGCTTTCCTTTTGCCATTTAACTTCCCTCCTTGATTTTAACGATTTGCGGACTTATACAACTGTGAAATTACTACGGGATCTACAAGTTTAAAAAACCATTTCTTGTAAACCCCGATAGATCACTAAGCCTCCCATTAAAATCAGGTATACCCGCAATGAAAGGAGAGAATACTTAACGGCGGGACTAAGGGGCATGTGCCCTAATCCTTCGGTTTTACACTTTTCCTCCTCTACATCATATAATGGATGAATAACATAATAGTATTTATCATTTTGATTAACCTTTGTTTGAGGTGTATTCATTGACATAACCCATCTTACTTTCTTTTGTTCGTTTCGGTTATTTATGGAAACCTGGCAGTAGAACTTGAACTGCTAGGGCTATAGACAAACCAAAGAGGATAATGATAACCGTCCAGTTTATCCAATTATTCCAGGGTTTGTTCGCATATTTTTCGCCTAGCAATTCCTTATCGTTCAACAGTAACTACAGAAATATAATCGCC
>JAJZSC010000333.1 GCA_021849995.1 Bacillota bacterium
ACCAACGATTATAATAATTCTACCGACAAACATATACGCACCTACAATATCCGTCATTGCAATTTTATTGCTTAAGGCGTTTCCAATAACTACTGCAGCAGGTATCGGCCAGGCCATTCCAAAGGGCTGTTTATAATGTAAAACAAGAAAAATACCCGAAAGGCCTGCCGTTAAGTATAAAATAAAGATCCAAGATACAAGCAGGTCATTGTCCATTTTCGCTTTAGTAGCAATATCTAGAATAATCAAGGCCTTGGTTGCACCGAAAAACCAAGCAACAATACCACTACCGATCGAGGCTAATGTCAAATACTTCCAAGCATCGCGTAATCCATTAAAAAAACCAGGGGCCTTTTCAAAGGCAAATGGTTTTTGAACCGGCATAATGGGTTCAGTTGACATAATCTTACCCCCTTCTACTCTTAAGTACTTTACCTACCTTTCTGCTTATCAAGACCTAACGCTATCAATCCACGCATCACCTCTGACTTTCTTAAGATTAATGAGTCACCTTGTTAAATGTATCTTCCTGTAAGGGTGTCAATTAGACACCCTTACAATTAGATCAAAGTTTGTTCTTAGATCGTGCTCCTATAAACACCAGTATCTAAAAACTTTTTCAGGCTTTAATCAAAAGGGAACTTCTTCTCTCTCATCTTTAAATCGCTTAGCTTTGTGATCCCATCTTGGAAGACTACCCTCTTTTACAACTTCAATTGACACTCGAATACCTAAGCCTATTTTCATATCTTCTTTAATCTTCTCAATAAGGTCAGATGGATAACCTACCTCAGGTTCAATATCAACGATAATTTCGTCTAAACCATCAACGCGGCGAATATGAATGAAAAATTCAACTACTTCCTTATACTTACGAATAATTTGTTCAATATTACTTGGGTAAACTATAACCCCACGGATTTTCTTCATATCATCTAAGCGACCAATGACCCCATGGTCTAGGCCAAGTAGTGTCCTTCCACAGGGACAGGGCACTGTAGCCTTAACAACAATATCCCGGGTCCGGTATCTTAATAGTGGCATCGCTGTCCGGTAAAGTGAAGTGAATACTAATTCTCCTCGTTCCCCAGGTCCGACAGGCTCGCCAGTTTCAACATCTAATACTTCAGGATAAACGTAATCTTCATGTACATGAACTTGCCCCGATTGAGCTTCACATTCATATCCCCATGCCGCAATCTCGGTTAATCCTGGTAAATCAAAGCATTTTGCCCCAAAAGCTTCTTCGATTTTCTTTTTCGTTGATGGAATACTGGCACCCGGTTCCCCAGTATGCCATATTATACGAAGCTTGGACTCTTTCGCTAGGTCAATACCCTTTTTCTTAGACTCTTCTGCCAAATATAGAGCATAGGAAGGTGTACACCCTAAAACTGTTATCGGATAGGTTAACAGAGCATCAATTCGTTGATCTGTTGACATTCCTCCACTAGGAAGAATTAAGGCACCAATATCTTGGGCAGCATAAAAACCTGACCAAAAACCGATCCACGGTCCATAACTAAAGGCCGCCATAACCATATCGCTTTTCCTTACTCCAAAGGCATACAGTGCTCGTGCATAACTATGATAAAAACCATACCAGTCCTCCGCGGTATCGCAAACCAATAGAGGTTTTCCTGTTGTACCAGACGTGAAGTGAACTCTCAAACAATCCTCAATAGGTTTAGATAAAAAACTGCCCCAAGGTGTTTTAATAGCCTGATCTTGTCTTAATTCCTCTTTCGTTGTAAATGGTAGTTTCCTAAGATCCTGTAGGGTTTGAATATCTTCAGGTTTAACCTTAGCTTCGTCAAATTTCAGACGATAGAAGGGACTATTTGCATAAGCATGTTGCACTTGAGCCCTCAGTTTATCCTCCTGAAACCTAGTCAACACTTCTCGCGATGCTCCTTCGATTTCTTCAAAAAAGTCTCTTTTCACTCAAATCCCTCTCTTTCCGTACTTAAAATAATTGTATAATCTTTATATATTTTAAATTATGATATTTATGTAAATTTAAAATATTCTGAACATTTGGGGTAAAATTTTTCCTTGTATTAATTCTGGTAAAGACGTTTATGGATACAAACACTAGTTACTATAAAGATAATTACACAGCTGTCCATTGAAGTGGGCGAAGTTGTACGCAAGGTTCAATGCCTTTAAGTTCTATGGTAGTCCATGCCAAGACTTCAGACAGCCAGATGATAATTTCTTCTCTGAAACAGGAAAAAGAATTGGATGTCCAGTTACAGTATCTAGTCGTTGACATGGATTACATAGACGTAAAACAACTCTCTATAGACCAATTAAACCATCTACCGCTTTAAGTCCCTGCCCTTCAGGAAGTACAATTACTGGGTTTATATCTAATTCCTTGATGTTTCGTTCTAAAGCCATCGCCATTTGCGAAACATTCAGCAACAAGTCTACAATTGCTTCTATATCCACCTTGGCTTCCCCCCGCACTCCTTGTAGTATCGGGAATCCTTTAATTTCTCTTATCATTTCTTCAGCATCCCGTCTACTGAGAGGGGCTACCCTAAGCGAAACGTCTTTCAGAACCTCTACAAATATTCCACCCAAACCGAACATAATTGTAGGTCCAAAGTCTGGATCCATTTGAACTCCTACGATAACCTCTCTGCCATCTTTGACCATTTCCTGAACAAGAAAGCCATCAATTTCTCTGTCCTGACCTTGACTATGGGCCTTTTCGTACAGTTCTCTGTAAGCCAAGCGTACTTCTTGTTCATCACTAAGAGATAGTTTGACAACTCCTAATTCGGTCTTATGAGTCATCTGAGGTGAAATGACCTTAAGGGCAACAGGGAAACCTATTTCCTTAGCCGCTTGCAATGCTTCGTCCTCAGTCTTGACCAGGATTTCCTTTGTGATAGAAATACCCCATTGAGCTAATAGTTTCTTTGACTCGTACTCTGTTAATACATTACGACCTTTTTCCTTAATATTCGTCAAATAAGTTATACTAGAATGTTTTTGTGCTTCATTCGCATCATTAACTGGCTCCTCATAATTTTTCTTCCAGACGTTATAATCATAAAGTGCACGAAGCATCTTTACTGCCGTCTCTACCCTTCTATAAACTGGAATACCTCCAGACTCTAACTGCTTCTTCCAGTGGTCAAACTCATATTCACCTCCAACTAACCACGTAACAATCGGTTTATTATATTTACGATATATACTTGTAAAGGTCTCTAAATCATGGTTATGGAAGTACTCAAACGATATAGGTAGATATAAAACACCATCGACACCGTCATCTTGAAGAACTGCCTCTAGACACTGCTGCATAGTAATATCTATACCACGAGCCATTGACTCTTTGGCATTGAACTGAATAGTAGACCAGATGTCAATAGGATTGCTTGGTTCAAGCCAGGGAGGAAAAACTTCTCTGAGCTTAGAAACTGTCTCCTCCGATAATTCTGCTAATTCCATATCGTACATACCTAGAAGATCCGAGCCTGTAACAGCTCCTCCTCCCGTTTGAGTAATAATTGCGATTTTCTTGGCATTCATTTCTTTTGGTAACAAAGAAAAACCTGTTGCTAGTTCCAAACATTCATTTAATTCATTGACTCGGCAAACTCCCAACTGTTTAAGTAATCCGGATACAGCTCCATCATCGCCTACAATGCTCCCAGTATGACTTACAGCCGCTTGAACAGCAAGTCTCGTTCTTCCTGCCTTTAGCATTACCACAGGTTTCTTTAAAGAAGCTTTACGTAAAGCCTTTGCAAACCGTTTTCCATCAATAATAGATTCCAAGTAAAAGGCCAGTACTTCAGTTGACTGATCATCGGCTAGGTAATCTAATAAATCAGCTTCATTTACATCACACCGATTCCCTATAGCACTAACTGTACTGTATTTAGGCTGAGCATGGTCTAACGTTTGTACCAAAAGCCCACCAACTGCCATACCCGACTGCGAGATAAACGCTACATTACCTGGTAATAGGGGAGCCATTTCCATAATAAACGTGGTATTTAGTGGCGGATTTTGCACTGCATGCCCACCACAGTTTGGTCCCCAAAGTCTTATCCCATAACCACGCGCAATATTTACGATTTGGTCTTGAAGTATCTTCCCCTCCTTACCAGCATCAGCAAAACCTCCAGCCTCAATCATGACTGCCTTAACACCTTTCTTCCCACATTGGTGAATTATCGCAGGGATGAGATTCGCTGGAATCAGAATCACTACTAAATCTACCTTATCCGGTATCTCTTCTATCGTGGGATAGCATTTTAATCCAAGGAGTTTATCAAGTTTGGGGTTAACAGGATAAATAGGCCCGGTAAAAGACTCTACTAGATTCTTGACAATAATATAGCCGCCTTTTTCAGAATTGTTTGTCGCTCCTACTACCGCAATACTCTGAGGTTTAAAGAAATATTCCATATTATTGTCCATTTTATCTACTCCTTATAAATCAAATGATTTCAACTATCTATTGAATGCATTACCACTCTTCGGAATCACGCATTCATCATTTCTTATTCCAAAAGAAATCAAGAAGTTTTCAGTCCGAGTAAAACTGCGGCATTACCGCC